>CAZPUV010000054.1:0-11608 GCA_964589805.1 uncultured bacterium
ACGCCCGCCGGGCGTGCCCTGGTTTCGACGACGTGATCCTCCATAACGAACGGGGCGAGGTGACGGAATCGACGATTGCGAACGTCGTCGTGGAAGTCGAGGGAGCGTTGTACACGCCGCCCGTGCGTTGCGGTCTCCTGGCCGGTATTCACCGCTCGTGGCTCCTCGACCGGGGGTTGATCCGCGAGCGTGTCCTCACGGTGGATGATGTGTTGTGGAGTCCGCGCGTCTACCTGGTGAACTCGTTGCGTGGAATGTGGCGGGTGGAGGTCGTGCGGGCGGATCAGCCGGCCGGGTTCGGCTCCGCGCCGCTCGTCTCTCGGGCCGGGAGCGCGGCGCCGTAGCGCTACTGCTTCTTCCCCGGTTCCACGATGCGGAAGGCCGCCTCGCGGTATTCCTCGCTCTGCCAGTGCTCGTCCTTGACCCGCACCATGAAGTCGTAGAGCCCGGGCTTGAGGTTCTCGGTCTTGACGGTGATGTGCAGCGGTTCCGTGGTGCTGTAACCCGAGGCCTTGAAGCGGGACGTGAAGACCGTTTCGCTCCCGCGGAAGCGGGCCAGCAGGCCCTCCTTCCTTTCCGCGTGCGGCGTGACGCGATACTCCACCTCGTATTCGGAAACACCCTGCCGGTTGATTCCCAGATTGTAGATCTCGAAGTAGACCGGCATGGGCGATCCCACCGCGTAACGGCGGACGGGGTGGGGGACCACCACCAGCGCCCCGCGCATGAACGGCGACACGGACTCCGCGGGCGAGATGCTCTGCGCGAAAAGGATGTCGCTGATCGCGAGTTCCCGGTCGAAATCACGCGCCGAGACGTTGGTGCGATAGGCCGACGTCGTGTTCGCGTCCAGGTCCGCCATGGAGACGCCGACGCGGTAGTAGCTGCGCGGCAGCGTGAACACGATCTGGGCCGGCATGAGCCGCGTCTCGTCCGCTCTCGTCTGGCTGGAGGGGACCCCGATCTCGCGTTTCTTCCGGTCGACGACGCGGTAGTTCTCGTCCATTACGACGACATCAGCGCGGTAGGATCGCGCCGGCGGTGATCCGCCCTCGACCGGTTGCAGCGGGAACTCGAGGTTGACCTCCACTCTGTTCACCCCGTCGCCGCCGCGAAACTGCTCCACACCGAAGTAGAACGGAAACGCCTTCTTCTCGAAGTTGAAGGGATAGGAGGCCGGCGTGTCTTCCAGGACGCCCTGGAAGTTGGACGCCAGCTTCTGCGCACGGTCCACCCGGAATACATCGGCGGGGTTGTCGGGAAGCGAGCGCGCGTAGTCCGGATCCACGAGTTCGTCCATGCGTTCCGTGGTCCGCGCCATGCGCGGTCGCAGGTAGCGCTCGGGCTCCACCATGCCGAACAGCGGTTCGCGCAGGCCCCAGTCCACCCCGGTCTCGTTCAACTCGGGATCGCGGTAGAAGTCCAGGTATTGCGGCGGGACTCGCTCCTGAATGGAGTCGTCGGTATCGTAGATCAGGAACTCCGCGAGCTCGATCGTCATGTCCTGCGCATCGCCGAACGGGGTGATGGCGTACTGGTAGTTGCCGTTCAGACTCTCGTCACGGAACTGGATGATCATCTGGTGCCGGCGGTAATACCAGAGCTCGCCGGGGGTGTGGACCTTGCGCGCGGTCACCTCCGCCTCGATCTTACCGCGGTAGTCGGGGAAGCCGTACCGGATCAGGACCTCGCCGCGCCGGTCCCAGCCCGGCCACGCGCTGGCCGGGAACTCGAGTGCGGCGATGTCGGCCCGAAGGTAGTGCTCCGCCTTCATCTCGTTCTGCGGGGTGGTGGGAGTGGGGTCCCTGGACGCCCAGAACCGCGTGATCCATTCGCGGCGCGCGCTGTCCGAGGGAAGCGAGAAGAACTGGCGCAGCTGGTACGGGTTCATCAGGTACTGGAGCGACGCCGCCTGGCGCTGCATGCGCGGCTCCAGCCTGCCCAGGTCGTCGGCACCGATCCGGTATTCCGGAGCGGCCTGCGCGCCCCCGGCGGCCAGCACAGCCGTCGCCAGGGCGAGTATGGCGTTGCGACAGGTCATCGATCCGTCCGTTTCAGCATCAGCAGCCCGATCACCAGGAAGATAATGTTGCCGAGCTGCGCCGCCAAGAGGGGAGGCAGCACGCCGTTGTGGCCCAGCGTCTGGCCGACACGCAGGAACGCGTAGTAGACGAAACTCACCACCAGGGTGAAACCGAAACCAGTCGCAATGGATGGCTTGCGCTTTCCAGACGCGAGCGCCACCCCGATGAGCACGAAGATGGACCCGGCGAACGGAAAGCTCAGCTTGAAGTACAGGTCCACCAGGTACTGCTCCACGTTGCCGCCCGAGCGTCGCACTCGATCGATGTACCGCGTCAGTTCGCGGTAGGTCATGTCTTCCTGGTCGATCTCCTCCTCGGCGAAATCCTCCGGCGTTTCGGTCACCTCCGCGATGGTCAACGAATCGAAACGCTCGATGTGCTCGTCCTTCCCGGTGAACGTTCGGTCGTAACCGTTCAGGAACAACCAGTGGTCGTTCTGCCACAGCGCGCGTTTTGCATCCACGCGGCGTACGAGCGTATTCGCGTCGAACTGCTGCACGATCACGTCGAAGAGCGAAAGGTTCGCGTGGCTGTACGTCTGGGCCAGGTATACGAAACCGTGCGCTCCCAGGAATCGGAAGTTGGTCTTGAGATCGGGATTGATGCGCTCGCGGCCCTCGATGTCGTGGCGCATGATGTCGTTCTTGGACCGGTTGAACCTCGGCACCACCGCGTCGTTGAAGAAGACCGAGGCGACACTCACGACGATGGCCACGACGAAGATCGGAGCCGCCACCCGCGCGACGCTCACGCCCGAGGCCAGGAGCGCGGTGATCTCGTTGCGGCGCGCCATCACGCCCATCGTGAACACGGTGCCCAGCAGCATCGACACCGGGATCACGTAGGTCAGGACGAACGGGACGGAGTAGTAGTAGTAGCGCGCGATATCGCGGATGGATGCGTCGTGGTCGATGAAGTTGTCGATTTCCTCGAAGACGTTCACCGTGATGTAGATCACGACGAACGCCAGTACGCTGTAGGCGAAGACACGGAGGAACCGCGTGAGCAGGTACCTATCGTGAATTCGCGCCAGCATCTCTGCGAAGAATCGAGCGTATTGTCGAAACGATCGTCCAGTCGGAAACGGACTGCTCGCGGGCGGCCTTGCGCAGCAGAACCAGGGCGATCACGCCGAAGATGATGTTCGGCGACCACATCGCGAGGAAAGGGCTCGTGAGGCCGCGGTCGGCCAGTTTCTCGCCCCCGATCAGGCACACATAGTAGATCAGGAAGAACGTGATACTCAAGCCTATCGCCATGTTCATCCCCGACCGGCCCATGCGTATGGCCAGCGGCGAGCCCACCAGCACGAAGATCACGCACGCGAAGGGGATGGAGTACTTCTTGTGGATCTCGACCTGGTAACGGAGGATCTGCCGCGCAAACGAGTCGCGCTTGTTGATCTCGGTCTCGATCCGCTGGCGCGAGATGAACTCGTTGCGCGCCTCCAGTGGGGCGATGTCCACCGACCCCTCGGTGCCTCCGACCCGCATGCGGGGCACCGAGCCCGCCTCGCGTCGGGCCGCGGAGCTGTCGCGCGCCGCCCACGTGCGCGTGCGCTGGTTTGCGTCCAGCATGGAGAACGTCGCATCCATGCGACTGCCGGCCTCGCGGATCATCGACTGGCGGGCCAGCTCCATCTCGGAACGGATCTCCAGGATCTTGTCGCGCATCATGCGCACGCTCATTTCCCGGTCGCCGCGGTAATTCCTCTCCGTACGCTGCAGCGACCGGTCCACGTCGCGGATGTTTATCGCGTACTCCTTGAACGTCGTTCGCCGGTAGGTCTCGCGATCCTTCGCCAGCGGGAGCTCGTGGATCTCGCCGTTCTTCAGATCGACCCTGAGCACGTTCTGACCCTCGATGAACTGGAGGTGCCCGGTCTCCGCGATGATCGTCGTCGGCAGGCCGTCCTTCTGCGCATGCTTGAAGATCTGAACGTCGGAGATGTCGCCCGTGCGATCGTTCTTCTCTGCAAAGTAGATCGTGTAGCCCTGCAGGTCGTCGATGAAGCGGTTCGCGCGCAGCTCCACCGTCGGCTGCTTGCGGTTGATGTCGATGAGAAGGTTGAGAAGCCGGTGGTTCGACTCCGGGAGCACCTGGTTGTTGTAGACAATCAGCCCGACGGTGAGCAGCGTGGCGGCGAAGATCCCGGGGACGATCATCCGGTAGATCGAGAAGCCGCTCGCCCGCATGGCTGTAAGCTCGTTCTCGCTGGCCAGATTGCCGTAGGTCATGAGCGTGGCGGGCAGTACGGCCATTGGTATGATTAATGCGAACATGTGCCCAAGACTGAGCGTAAACGCTTGCAGCACAATGTGAAACTTCACTCCCTTGCCCAGAAAGAGATCGATGTACCGAAGGATGAAATCCATTATGAACACGAACGTTATTACCGACATCGAGAAGAAGAAGGGGCCCAGGGAGTTTCGAAGGATGTAGCGTTCGAGAATCATCGGCGGACGTCGTGGTCGAGGGAGGATGGTGCCGGAGCCCTCTGAATAATTACTGATAATTGGTTTGCCGACAAGACGTTTTATCGATGACGCCCCCCTGGCGCCGCGGGCGGACCTGCCGTCGCGGCGGCAACCGGACCGGGACGAGGGGGTGTCCGGTTGCCTGTTCGCGAGTGTCGCTGAAAGGCGACACTTTCCTGTAGATTCGTCCTCGAATCAGGACGCGCGTCGCCGGGGTCGACTCGACGCGCGAGGTCTATCGAGAAGGTGATTGATCTCCTCGAACGATTGGTATCGACGTGCCGTGTACATGCTGTTCCAGGTGGTCCGGGGTGGGCTCCGTCCGAGAGCGTCTCCGGGCACCGGCACTCATTCTTCTTCTCCTGTCACTCGTCATTCCGCTGACGGTCAACACCGCGCGCGCCCAGCAGTTCGTCTCCAGTTTCCAGATCGACCTCGACCAGGTCTCCCGGCTCTACGACTCGCTCTACCGCGACCGCGTCACGGGGCGCATGGTGGATTCCACGGCGACATACGACTGGAAGACGGTCCGGTTCGGCAACCAGCGCGCGCGCGTGCCCACCTTCCTGCCGACCGACGTCGACACCGTCCGCCGGGCCGTCGACTACCGGGTCGTGCCGGGCTTCCGCAGCGTGTTCACGGTTCCCCGTACGGCGTTCTTCGAACAGGACCTGGTGGAAGTGGGCGAGGTCATGGTTCCCACCACGCGCGACTTCACGATCCCGGGACTGCGCGCCGAACTCACGGCAGACGAGGATCTCGGCACCGAAGTCATGGCCAGGTCCCGCGCGGAGCTCTGGCGCGAGGCGGCGCGCGCCAGTGTCACCACGTTGACGGTGACGCCGGGCACCGGTTCGGCGGGCGGCATCACCTTCGATATCCCGCTCCCGATGCCGAAGAGCCTCGAGTCGATCTTCGGGCCGGGCGAGAAGACGAGCATCACCATACGCGGGCGCGAGGAGATCACGATCGCGGGTGAGACGCGCATTTCAGACCCGTACATCGGCGTCGAAGGAAGACAGAGCCAGTCGCTGTTCCCGTCGCTGGACATGCAACAGAGACTCGACGTCAGCCTCACGGGGACGATCGGTGACAAGGTTTCCATCCAGGTCGATCACTCCAGCGAAGCCATCGGCGACGATGCCAACCGCGTGCGGCTGGCGTACACGGGCTACGAGGACGAGGTGATCCAGCTCATCGAGCTCGGAAACACGAGTCTGTCGTTGCCGGGTTCGCAGCTCGTGAGCGTGTCGACGAATGCGCAGGGGCTCTTCGGAGCCAAGATGCTGGCCAAGATGGGGTCCACCGATGTGACGGTGATCGCGAGCAAACAGGAAGGCGAGGCGTCGTCGGCCACGTTTGCGCCCACGGGCGGGGCGCTCGGGCAGACCGAGACGCGCATCATCCGCGACGTGGACTACGTGAAGAACAAGTACTTCTACCTCGACGACCCCCTGAGTTTCGTGGGGGCGAGCGAGGTGGGCTTCGAGGTCTACCGGACGGTGACGCCGCAGGACCTCATCGCCGATCCCACCATCCAGCGCCTCCCGGGGTGGGCCATCCCCGACTCGGTCGGCAACGGGCAGTCCATCGTGAACGCCGTCAACCGCATCAAGGCAGGCAGCCGCCCGCTGGTGCAGCGCCGGGACGATTTCGAGTTCCTTCGGCGCGGCATCGACTACGACTTCATCATCGACGCGAACACGCTCGACGTGATCGGGATCGAGCTGTTCGAGGCCATTCCCACCACCGCCCAGAAGGCGGTCGCGGTGCGCTACCGGAACGCGTTCGACCAGCCCGTCGGAGGTTCCTACGCGAGCTTCGGCGTCATCAACCCGGCAACCGGGCAGCCGGTCCTGGCCGGCTCGCCGGCGGATACGTTGGTGCTGGAGATGATCAAGGCGCCGGATCCGCGCCCGACCGGGCCGTTCGGATCCACCTGGCGTCTGGCCGTGCGCAACATCTACAACCTCGGCCTGAACAACATCGACGGCAACTCGCTCGAGATCGTGGTCGAAGACGTCCTCAATCCGCGCCTAAACGCGGAAGTCCCCGAGGGGTCGCAGGAGACATACCTGCGCATCTTCGGACTCGACCGTACGGACCGCACGGGCACGGGACCCCCCGACGGGCGGATCGACCTCACCAGCGGCCTGGTCAACCTGACCACGGGGACGCTGCAGTTCCCATCGATTGCCGCGTTCGCGCCGGACACGGCGCGCGTCAGGGAATGGACCAACGGGCGTTTCCAGTTCACCGGCCCCTACCGCCCGCAGTACGACAAGTCGAGACGGATCTACCGGGAGCTCCTGAACGCCACGCAGGAAGCGGATGTGCACCAGTACATCATCCGCATCACCGCGGTCAGCACCTCGAAGACGTTCCGGATCAACGCGCTCAACATCGTGGAGAACAGCGAGGTCGTGCGGCTGGACGGCAACCAGCTCACCAGGGGAACGGAATACACGATCAACTACGACACCGGCGAGGTCGAGCTCAAGGAGAGCGCTCTCGCGCGCCTGACACCGGACTCGAAGATCAGCATCGACTACGAATTCAAGCCCCTGGGGGGCATCGGGTCCAGCACCCTGGCCGGCATGAGCACGATTTCGAAGCTCGGGGAGAACGCGCGCGTCGGCACGACCTTTCTCTACGAGGCGAAGAGCGTATCCACCGATCGGCCGCGGCTGGGAGAAGAACCCACGCGCGGGCTCGTGGGCGGAATCACGGCGAGCTACCAGCACCAGTCGCGCATTCTCACCGACGTCGCAAACTGGCTCCCCTACGTGGACACCGACGCACCCAGCACGATCCAGATAGACGGCGAGATCGCCGCCAGTCTCCCCAACCCGAACACCAAGAACGAGGCCTACATCGACGACTTCGAGGGCGTGGAGGACACCGACCGCCTCCCGCTGTCGCGCCGAAGCTGGTATCAGGCCAGCGTTCCGGTCGGGAAGACGGTGGCGGATTCCACGCGGCACAAGTTCTTCTGGTACAACATCGAGCCCGAGCGGGGCGTGCGCCGCCGCGACCTCAACCCGGAGCTCGACGAGCAGGAGAACAGCCTGGTGCAGTCGCTCGACCTCGAACTCGTTTCCACTCCGTCCGTGGCCGACTCCGCGAAATACGCCGGCATCATGCTCGGCTTCCCCGGGGGCGGGCTCGACTTCACCCAGGGGCAGTTCATCGAGATCTGGGTGAACGATTTCAAGCCCGGCCGGATATCGCGGGGAGGGAAGCTGCACATCGACATGGGCATCATCGACGAGAACTTCCACGAGCCCGACAAGGACGTCTTCAACGACGAAGACAAGAACCGGGACGGGTTTGCGGCGGCGTTCGACGACACCGGACTCGACGGCTTGTTCAACGTCGACGAGAAGACGGTGCTGCCACCGCTGGGCACCCCGGAAGATCCCGCGGGCGACGACATCGACCTGCGCAAGATCAACGGTCGCTATCTCAAGGTGAACGGAACCGAGGGCAACCGCATATACGACAGCGAGGACTTGGACCGCAACGGACAGATGACGCGCGACAACGCGTACTTCAGCTTCGTCATCGATCTCGCCGACAGCGCGGAAATCGACATCCGCGCGCAGTACCCGGGCTACAACGGCTTCAATCGCGCGGGTCACGAGAACGATGCGTGGCGCCTCTACCGGATAAAACTGGCGGATCACACCATCGTATCACCCCGCGGTATCGAACCGCGGCTGGACGAGATCCGGCACATGCGCGTCTGGTTCGACGGGGCCGATCAGCTGGTGAGGAGCGACGGCGTGGGGTTGCGGCGCCTTCAGATCGCGGAGTTCTCGATCGAGGGCAACCGCTGGGAGGGAGATGGAATCCGGGATCTCAGCGAGGACGTCGTGACGAACACGGGCGCCGACTTCGTGCTCGGCGTCATCAGCACCAAGACCGACCCCGGGGTCTATCAGCCGCCGATCCGGCCGAACACGGTCAACCAGATCTCGGACAAGGAGTCTTCGCTCTCGCTCCGCTACACCTCGCTGCCCGAGACCACACAGGTCCGGATCCTCAAGCGCTTCGCGGGCAACGGTATCGACATGACTCTCTACCGCGAACTCCATTTCTGGGTGCACACGGATCAACTCCGCGACGGCGTCGAGTACTACTTCCGAATGGCGACCAACGACAAGAACTACTACGAGATTCAGGTGCCCTTCACGGATGTCTTCTACAACGAGACGGGATGGGCGCGCGTGGTCGTGAAGCTCGCGGATCTGACCAACCTCAAGTTCGAGACGCTGGCGAGCGAGGTGCGGGGTGAGGCGCATGACGTCATCGAACCGGGCAGGGCGTACCCCGTGGTCATGCGCGGCATTCCCAGCCTGCAGGGAGTACGTTTCCTGTACGCGGGCGTGAGAAACCGATCGAATCCACTGCCGCAGAGCGGCGAGGTGTGGATGAACGACATCTTGACCGGGGACGTACTCCGCGACTTCGACCACTCCGAGAGGGTGACCGCCAACCTGAGCATTGCGGGCGGGGCGGTGAGCCTGGGCGGAAACTGGTCCCGGACCGGGGCCGACTACCGGGGGCTGCGGCAGACGCGCGGGAGCGGATCGGACGTGACGAGTTTCGGGCTGAACGCCCGCACCGACCTCCAGTACTTCCTCCCGCTCGCGGGATTCTCGATACCGCTCTCGGGGAACTTCTCGCGTTCGAAGTCGCTCCCCAAGTTCCCGCCCAACAGCGACACCGAGATCAAGGAAGCCGCGGTGAGCGACAGCCTGCGCACGGAAAGGGTCGGGCGCGGGTTCACGACATCGCTCAGCCGGCGCGTTCAGTCGCAGAACGTACTGATGCGCTATACGCTCGACCGGCTCAGACCCACGTTCTCCTACAGTGACCAGCGCGGCATCAGTCCGGCGGCCCGGGATACGAGCACGAGCATGTCCGGCTCGATCGGCTACCAGCTCACCTGGTCGGGGGACAAGACGTTCCCGCTGTTCGGAAAGAACCGCATGCGCTGGTGGTTCAACTCCATCGACCTGTCTTCGAGTGCGGCGCGACAGACGTCACGCCGATGGAGCCTGCGCGCCGGCGAGTTCCGCCGGGATCCGTTCCAGTACAGCGCCTCGCTCCGCAATCAGGGATCGGTGCGCTACAACCCGTTCCGATCGCTGGAAACGAGCTACGGCGCCGTGATCAACCGAGACGTGGCGCTGGAGCACGAATGGTACGGTATCAACGTGGGAAGGGAGATCGGACGATCGAGCAACGCGCGCGTCTCCTTCGTTGCGCCCAAGTGGTACGTGGTCCGCCTCTTCGAGCCGACGATCGAGGTGCAGTCGAACTACAACGAGGACTCGAGCCCCAACGTGCGCCGGCTGGGCGACCCCCGGGGTACGCGGAACGTGTCGGCGTCCCGCAACGACACGGGGCGTCTTCGCTTCGACATCAGCAGGCACATGACCACGCTCTTCAAGAAGCTGGGTTGGGATCCAGGGGGGGCGGCGCTGTCGCCCGGCGGAGTGGGAGGGCGCCCGGTGGTGCCGCCGGGTGGCGCCGCGGATACGAGTGTCACCGACACCACCGGCATCGATGCCAGGAAGAGCCGCCCCGGACTGGGAAGCGCGGCGAAGGGAATCGGCAGGATCCTCACGCGTTTTCAACCCATCAACGTGGGCATCCAGCATCGCATGGGATCGAGCTACGTGCGCGTTCCGGATCGCCCCGACCTTGCCTACCAGCTCGGGGCGAGCACGAACACCGGGATCGTGGCGAAGGGCGCCGAGTTGTCCCGACCGGACACGCGGCGCGACGAAATCAGCTACAACCTGAACAGCAGTGTGCGCCTGATGGAGAAGTCGAACGGACAATCGGTCGACCTGCAGGCGCGATTTGCGCGGTCGACAACCGATAGTGACTTCCGCGAGAATCAGAGCCGCGGCGTCGGCCGGACCTGGCCGGACCTCCAGCTCAAGTTCGACAATCTGCACGAGTTCGCGCCGCTGAAACCGATACTGAAGGGCGGTGAACTCACGGTGGACTACCGGGAGACCCGCAACGAGTCCGGGATCAGGGACGAGCCGCCGACCACCGTTTCGGAAACCTTCACGCTCTCGCCGGCGCTGCTCTTCACGTGGAAGAACGACCTGACGTCGACGTTGAATGTCGCCCTGTCGGAGAACTCCAGCGATACGCGGGGGTCGAAGTCGGTGACCAGCAATCTCGCCGTTACTCTCGATCTCAAGAAGAACTTCCGTGCGGGTGGCGGATTCGGTTTCTTCGGCAAGACCGTCAAGTGGAGCAACGAACTGGAAAGCACGCTCAACCTTGCGTATTCGCGGACCGGCGGCGAACGCTTCTCCCCGGGCGCAACAATCGGTGAACCCATTCCCGCCACGACGAACATACGGGTGGCGCCGACCGTGCGTTATTTCTTCAATCGGAACATCAACGGCAGTGCCTTCATCGACTACACGCGGACGTACGCCGAAGCGCTGGACCAGACCATCACCGCGGTGCGCGTGGGTATCACCGCATTGATCAACTTCTGATGCGATGGACGAACGGCAACTGGCGGGCGCGCCGCGCCGGCGTGGCCGCGGGGGCGTCGATCGCGCTCGCGGTGGGTGGTGTCCTGGCGGGAGGGTGTGGCGCATCCGAGCCCGCGCCCTTCAGCGCCGACAGCGCATGGGTGCACATCGAGAAGCAGGTATCGTTCGGGCCACGCGTGCCCGGCACGCCGGCGCGCGACGCGGCCGCGCGCTACCTGGCGCGGCAACTCGAGCGCTACGGCGCACGCGTGACGTTGCTCGCCTTCGAGCTGGACGATCCCTACCGGACCGGGCCACTCCGGCTGATCAACATCATGGCGAGTTTTGCGCCCGAGCGCGGGCGCCGCGTCATGCTGGCGGCGCACTACGACTCGCGGCCCTGGGCGGACCAGGAGCCGGACAGCGCGCGGTGGTCGACACCCATCCCGGGCGCGGTGGATGGCGCCGCGGGCGTGGGCGTGCTGCTGGAACTCGCGCGGTTGATCGGGGCGCGTCCCCCCGCCGACGTCGGAGT
>CAZPUV010000055.1:0-11563 GCA_964589805.1 uncultured bacterium
CATGCGGTAGAACTTGTTGAACGGGCGTTTCATCGAGGCGAACAGGCCGAGGTTCCGTTCGCTGAAGAGACGGCTGGAGGAAAACTCGCCCACGCTGGTGATGCGCGAGTCGTAGAAGTTGCTCAGCTGGAAGGCGCCGAACGAGAAGTCCGCCCTCCGCTTGAGATAGGTGTAGGCCAGCAGGAAATCGGACTGCGCGAGGTCCTGGTAGAGATTGAAGGCGAGCACCACGTGGTGGTCGCCCAGTATGTCCGAGAGCGCCACCGTATTGGCCACACCGAATCCGAAACTCGACGAGAAATAGAGACCGCCGCCGCTTCCGATGAAGTCGGGCGAGAGCCTGGTCTTGTACGGGGTCACCGTGGCTCCGCGGAAGGTCTCTTCGTTCCCGATGGCGTCGGACAGGCTGGTCGGCTGCCTGGCGCCGTCGCCCGGTTTCGCGCCGCCCGCGACAAGCGGCCCGGCGGGCTTCACGCTTCGCATCGTCGGCGGCGAGTAGGTGTCCACGTTCACCGTGCCGGGCGGGTCCGCGGGCACCGCCGTCGTGTCCGCCGCCACCACGACCGCGACCGCTGCCGTCGTATCGGGCGCCGCGGTGATGTCGGCCGCGAGCGTCGTGTCGGCCGCCGCCGTGCCGCTCTCCGACGCGACCGCGGCGTGCGCGAGATCCCGCCTGGCCACCCCGGGGTCGTGGGCCAGGACCGACTTCGCCGGCTTCGGATACCGGCGTCCCAGCATCGTGGGCAGATCATCGGACACGAAGACGTCCCAGCCGCCGTTGACGAAGCCCGAGAACGCGATACGCCCCTTCTCCTCGTGCACGCTCGGGGTGAAGAGGCCACCCAGCACATCGGTGAACCGGTAATACTCGCCGGTCTCGATGTTCCCGGCGTGGAGGTTGTTCACGCCCGACTCGTCGGACGCGTAGATGATGGTCTTCCCGTCCGAGAGGATCAGCGGTTCGGTGTCGTCGCCGGGTGACTCGACCAGCGGGCGCTGCCGGCCCGTGGCGAGATCCAGTTCCCAGACGTCGTAGCTTGCGTCCTGCCGGACGTTGCCCGGTCCTTCGAAGTTCATCTCGCTCAGGTGCCTGCGGTTCTCGCCCGTGAAGTCGGACGGGACCGGCACCGTGATCTCCGGGAAGTGCACGAAGACGATCCGCTTGCCGTCCGGGAAGAACTGCGGCGTCAACTGGTCCGCGATGTCGTCGGTCAGGCGCCTCGACTCACCCGTCGCCAGATCGATGAGCACGAGATCGGTCTGCCCGTGATAGGTGGCCGACACCACGATCTCCTCGCGCACCGGATTCCAGGCGGGAGCCGTGAGGCCGTTGGACTCGATCTCGTAGCGGCGCTCCCTGCCCGTCTTGATGTCGCGCACGAACAACGCGTCGTGACCCTTGGACTTCGCGACGAACGCCACGCGCTTCCCTTCCGGGTCGAAGCAGACCGAACTCGTCAACAGGTGCAGCGACTCGTAGCGATTGGACCGGGCGCCCGTGACCACCTTGGTGACCGTCTTCCCATCGAGCGCGGAGATGATGTAGATCTCGATCATCCCCGACCGGTCCGTGAAGAACACGATGTTCTCTCCGTCCGGCGAGAGAACCGGCTTGGTGTTGTAGTACCCGTGGTCTTTCACGTGGTCGGTCAACTGGCGCGCCATGTCGCGGACATCCTGCTTGTCCGGATACAGCGGCCAGTAGTGCTTGCGGAGCGCCTTCGCCCACTTCTCGTACAGCTGCTCCTCGGACAGACCGAGTGACCGCTGGATGGCGGCCTCCGCGCTCCGGGTTCCCGCCAGTACGTCGAGTATCTCCAGGATCTTCTCGTGCCCGTACGTCTCGGCGATGTAGTTGAAGACCGACTGGCCCTCCTTATAGACGTAGAAACCGCCGATCGCGTAGAACGGATAGAGGTAGTCGTGAATGACGGCGTCGCGGATGAACATGTCGGCGTCCGCGTCCCACCCTTCCGCCAGGTACTCGGCCAGGCCCTCCGCGACCCACAGCGGCATCGGGAACAGGTAATTGCGGGTGAACACGTTGTCGAGCATCCGGTTGTACACGATGTGAAACGTGAACACGTGCGCCAGCTCGTGAATCGCCGTGTGACGGAACTCCTTGAAAGAGGCGGTGAACGGCAGCACGATCCGGCGTCGCGACGGTTCCGCGAAGGCCTGCACGCCCTCGCTCAGGGTCCCGTGCGTCACGTTGGTCTCGAGGAAGTCCGCGTGGCTCGAGTACAGGATCACGGGAACCCGCCACGGGAGCACTTCCTTGAGCTTGTAGGCGTATTCCTCGTACCCGTCTTCCAGGACCAGCGCGGCGCGAGCCGCGAACGTCTCCGCACCCTCGTAGTAATGGATATCGAAGTGGGGCGTGCGGAGCACGTTCCACGTGTAGCTGGTGTACTGGATCTTGTTGCGCCCGAAGCGCTGCGCCTGGGAGGTCGCGGGTAGCAGTCCTGCGGCCAGGATGACGGCCAGGATCGCGGCTGAGGTCTTGCAAAGCTTCATAATACTGCTTCCACTCGACCCGTTGTGGGCTCGGCGGGAGGGGCGATCTCCCCTAATTATAGGATGGTTCGAGGCGTCGGAACAAGACCTAACCTGGTCTAGTATTCGAAGCGGTACTTCAGATCGAGGTTGAATTCGTCCGTATTCTGCCCTGCGATTCCCGCCCGGTTCCTGCGGGAGTTGTAGATGAACTGGGATCGGATGAGGAACTTGTTGCTCAACCGGTATTCGACGTTCACCTCCTGCTCGGACCCCACCGAGAGCCCGCGCCGGTACTGGAAGTAGATGTCCTCCCAGAGATAACGGCCGACGCCGATGAGCGTCTCCTGTTCGAGTGTGCTGCCGGGTTGCGATGTGTCCTCGAAACTGCGTTGTTCGACGTCCACCGTGAAGCCCGTCATCTGCGCGTTGATGACACGCTCCAGCGCGTTGGTCGCCATTCCGCTGGCGAACATGCTGCCGCCGAGCATGCGCCAGATGTCCGCCTCGGAGAAGCCCGGCTCGTCGTACGCGAGCGAGATCTGCGGTTCCTTGCGGTCGTGGGGCCACGAGAGCGTGAGGTAGATGTTGCGGTCGGGGCCGTCGCCGGAGCGATGCGGCGTGTACGCCTCGATGTACATGGCGGGGCGCATCGTCTCCGAGGCCGAGAAGTCCATCGTGCCGCCCGTGATGATGAACTTGTTTCCGTAGATCCGGTAGGAACCGCGCAGCACCGCAAGATCGCCTCGGAAGTACATTCCGCGCTCGTCCTTCTTGAGGATCACGTCACCCGCCATTTCCACGCTTAGGTCCGGATTGCGGATCCAGACGTTCTTGGGGGCACTCAGATCGACGCTGCAGATCCACCCCGGCTCGTCGGTGGGAAGAGCCAGGGCGCCGCCCTCGTCGGCACCGCCGGTGAGCTCCATGAAGATGTTGGCTTCGCGCACGTCGAGCGCTCCGGTCACGAGCGGGATCTTGCGCCCTTCCCGCCATTCGTGCATGCGTGCCACCAGGGTCCCGTCCATCAGGACGTCGACGTCGGGGATCGACTTCAGGCGGAACTCGCGCAACGCGATATCGGCGCGATAGTCCACGGGACGGTAGTTCGAAATGCGCGCCCAGCCGGTGGCCACGACCGACCCCTTCTCTCCCGCACGAGCCGTGAGCGACGTGAGCCGGATCACGTCGTCCACGAAATCGACGCGCGCGGAGAGATTGCTGAACGACTCCTGCATGCCGACCACGCGCAGTTGTCCCCGCGTCAGCACGAGACCGCCCGAAACCACCGGTGCCGACGGGGTCCCGGCCCCGGTCACCGTTCCGGACACGTCTCCCCGGAGGTACGCCACGGCCGGCAGGTACCGGCTGACACCGGAGAGTTCGCTTCCGACGGGTGCCACCTCCAGCCGGAACGCCAGACGTCCGTCGGGGTCGAGCCGCGCCCCGTCCCGCAGCGAGATCGTGAGCGGAAACGTGCCCGAGACGCGCGCGTCGACCACATCCCGGACGTGCACGTCGTTCACGCGCAGCACACCATCGCGGTACTCGGCGTCGATGTCCGCCGCCGGGATGGCCCGCCCCGCACCCGTACCCGGGACGACCGCGCCCCGGACGGCGATGCGCGGCGCGGCGATCGAACCCTCCAGCATCACCCGCCCCGTGAATTCCGTCGCGATCGGCGGGGGCGTGCGCATCGCCTGGAAGAAGGTCGCAACCGCGAAACCGGCGAGCCGCGCCCGGATCGCGAGCGCGGCGTCCCAGATGCCCTCCGGCCGCTCCCCGCGCGCGAGGCGGACCGGGGAGACGTCGCTCGACCACTCGCCGCTCGCCTCGATGCTGTCGCCTGCCGAAACCATCTGCAGCCGCCCAAGGCGGTAACTCTGCCCGTCGAAGGCGAGTCGCGCGCGCAGTTCGTCGAACTGGACGCTGTCCACGATCCCTTTCACGACATCGACGTCGAGTCTTACGCGGGGGTTTTCCTCCGGCCCGTCGAGTTCGAGGTCGAAGTCTCCCCGGCCGCCGAGGCGAACCGGCGCGCCGAGCCCGTCTCGAATCACCGCGAGGTCCACACCCCGTCCCCAGAAGGACAGATCCATGGTCTTCGTGCCCGCGCGATACGATCCGGCCCCGCCCAGCCGGCCACGTTCCGACTCGAGCCACATCGTGTCCGCAACCACACCGTCTTCGTCGGCGAAGATCACGACCGGGGCGACCGTGCGCCACGTGTCCGCGGGCGTTGCGATTTCTGCGTGCCGGATTTCGATGCGCGACCGTTCGTCCTTCGTGTACACATCCAGGTCCACGACGATGGTCGTGTCGCCACGCTCGGCGCGCGCGCTGTGCACGCGCACAGCCGTCGTGTCGACATCGATGAGGACGCTCGGCGCGTCGAGCCAGGCCCCCCACGCAGCCCCGTGCCGGCCGGTGATCGAGACCGTGACTTCCGGCGCGGGTGATCCCAGATGGCGCCCCTCGGCCTGCACCTCGGCGCTGTCGACCTCCATGAACTCCCAGCGAACGTCGCGCGCGCTGCCGTTCAGATTCAGCTGAAAGTCGTCGAGCGGACCCTGGATCCTCCCGTTGAGCTCCAGTGCCCCCTGGATGGGTGGAAGCTCGAAATGATTCCAGAAATAGTCGAGGTTCGTTCCCTCGGCGCGGAAGACGATGTCGGCCGCGCCCTCCGGCGTCACGTTGCCCGAGCCCTGCACGCGGTAGCCCGGCCGCCCCAGGGCCAGCGATCTGATCGAGAGCCCCGTGCCGTCCACCCACACCCCGGCGCCCACCACGTTGAAACTCTCGAAGCCGTCCACCACCCCGCGGTCGAGATCCGCGCGCCACGCATACGTCCCCGCCTGCTTGTCGTGTTCGACGCGGACTCGTCCCGTGAGGGCCATCGGCGGCAGGTCGGAATCCTCGATGAACCCCCGCGAAAGGTCGAGGTCGAAGCACTCCCCGTCGAACACGAAGTCCTCGCTCGGGAGCGCCACGCGGAACGCGCCATCCAGCCGCGATCCGAACACCTCCCCCGCGAAGCGCCGGAAGTCGATCGCCGAGCGCGTGGCGACTCCCTCGAACTCGACATCGGAAAGCTCCACGCCGAGCCCGGTCCCGGACGCCGTTCCGGAAACCGCTAGCGTGTCCACCGTACCCGCGATCGAGAGCCGTCCCGAGAACGTTCCTTCCAGGTCGGGGGCGACACCGAGCCGGTGCAACTCCGCGAGCGAAATCGGATTGAACTCCAGGTCCACGCCGTGGAACCGTCCGTGGCGGAATTCTCCTCTCGCGCTGAGGGAGGACTCGTCCAGGCGGACCGCGAACTCGTCCAGAAACAGGCTGAATCCGTCCGTGCGCGCGCTGAGGTTCACCGAGGATATCGTCTTGCGCGAGTCGATCAGGTAGGCCGTACCCTCGGTGATGACCAGGGATCCGACGCCGTCGGCGTACCCGCACGATCCGGCCAGCGACACGTCACGCACCGCGAGCTCGGTCTCGTTTCCGCCGAAGGTCATCTCGAGACCGTTGATCCGGAAATTCTTGACGTCCACGAACGGCGACACGACTCCCCGCTTCTTCTTCGCGGGCTCCTCGTGCTGTGGAACCGGCAGCACGAGGCGGCCCTCGGCGTCCTGACGCAGATGGACAGCCACCCCGTCGAGCTCGAGGTCGTGCACGATGAGGCGGAGTGCGAAGATCGGCGTGAGATCGTACGTGACCGACACGCGCTCCGCGCGGAAGACGTTGTACGACGCCGTCGGGGAGTTGTACCGAAGCACGGGATTTTCGAACACGATCCGGCGGACGAGCGTGCCGGAGATTCCATCGATCGAGAGTTCGAACGGCGAGCCCGCCAGGTAGTGCGAATTGACGTAGCGGGCAACACGCCGCGGCAGCAACCGGCTCTGCTGGTAGACGACGACGATGATGACGAGCGTCAACACCACCGCGATCGCATAGGAGATCCGCCGTCGCGAGCGCGTGCCTCGTTTTCCGTTGTCCACCGATTCGGTCATGACGTCAGAACATCTGCCCCAGGCTGAAGTACCATGTGCCGCCCGTGTCCGTAAACAGGTCCGGCTTGAGCGGATAGCCGTAGTCCACACGGATCGGCCCCACCGGCGTATTGTAGCGAATGCCGGCCCCGAGGCCGTACCGGAAGTCGTCGGAGCCGGTCTCGTTCCGATCCGAACTCAGCGCGAAGTCGGAGGCACTAACGTCGGAAACGTCCGCCCATACGTTGCCGGCGTCCAGGAACACCGCGCCGGAGAAGTTCCAGCGCGAAATGAGCGGCAGCGGAAACCGCGCCTCGAGGTTGGCGAGCAGCAGAATCTCTCCTCCCGCAACGCGTTGATTGCCCGCGCCATCCCGAAATCTCGGTCCCAGGCTCGCCTCGTCATACCCGCGCACGGAGTTCGCACCGCCGAGGAAGTAGCGGCTCTCGACCGGCACCGCGTCCGAACGCCCGTACGCGCGCGCGTACCCCGCGCGGCCACGCCACGCGAGCACCCGTTTCCCGCCCAGACTCCGGTAGCGCTGGTAGCCCCCCGTGAACTTGTAGAAGTCGTTGTCTCCCCCGAGGATTCCACCGGCGATCTCGCCGGACAGCACGCGATACTCACCCCGGTGCGGATCGAGCAGGAAGTCGCGCGTGTCGCGGCTGACAGCCAGTCCATAGGAATGCGAACGCGACTTCTCCTCGGGCAGGCCCGACGGCTTGCGCGTGATCTCTTCGAACGAGAGGCTGGACAGCACTTCGCTGTTGCGCCCGAAGTCGTGCGTGAATCCGATGGAGTACCCGATCCTCCTGACTTCCAGATCCGGCACCGTCGCGTCTCGTTCCACGAATCCATTGAGTCCGATGCCGAGCCGGATGCCGAGGAAGCGCCGCTGCTGGAACACGATGTCGTAGCGGTGAAACGTGTTGGTCAGGTCGAACTTGTCGATGTCGAACTTGTTGCCCTCGAACAGGTCGAACGCGTACTGCGCCTTGACGCGCAGGGTCTTCCCCGTCCCGGCGAGGTTCCGCGTCCCCCACTCCGAGAACACGCGGCTCCCCAGAAGATTGCCCACGCCGAAGCCGGCCTCGATCCACGAGCCTTTCCGCTCGCGTACGCGGATGCGGATGTCGACCGTACGATCGATGGGATCGATGTTCTCCGGGACCACGTCCACCACCGTGAATAGACCCGTCTCGAACAGGTTGCGCTGCGTCTTCAGAACGCGGTTGAATCGGCACACGTCGCCGGGTTTGAGTTCGATTTCCTTCTCGATGACGCCGCGGCGCACCAGCCGGTTGCCCTCTATGGTGATGCCACCCACCCGGAGCTGGGTGCCGGGCTGGATACTGAAGAGGATGTGGACGCGATGGTTGTCGATCCGCACGGAGTCGGAAACGCCGACTCCCAGATAGCCGTGGTCGAAGTACTTGCCCTTGATCCGGTAGATGTCGGTGGCGAGCAGCGACGGGTTGTAGGGTGCCCCCGGCTCGAGCAGCAGCCCCTGCCGCAGTACCGCGGTCTCCATCAGGAGGTCCCCGGCGAACGAGACCGAAGCCACGCGCGTGGCTTCGCCCTCCTCGATCACGATATGGACGTTCGCGAATCGGTTGTTCTCCACGTATTCCACCCGGTCCAGCCGCACCCGGGCCTCGGGAAAGCCCATCGAATGGTAGTACGCCTCCAGCTGGACAACGTCCCGCTCAACCTGCCCGAGATTCAGCTTCGGCCGGCTGAAGATGGAGAACATGGACGGTTCGCGCGTTCGCATCCGGGCCCGGAGCTCGCCATCCGGCACGTGCTCGTTGCCGGTGATGAAGATCCTGCTCAGGAACACGGTCTCGCCCGGGCCGGGGGGATCGGTCGCCGGAGCGGCGCCGGTGGTGAGGATCGCGCACGCGGCGAGAACCGCGGTGAGGAACGCGCGCGCGACCGCCTTGACAGCGCGCGGGTGGCGGGTGTAATTAACGAGCGACCCCGACTCGAATACTGGGAGTGACGTGCGACCCATCTTTCTCCGGCCGCGTTGGCGGCGTCTTTCAGTCACCGCCATCCTCATTGCGGCGCTGATGTCGTGCGGCCAGAAGCAAAACCGTGAACCGTCACCGTTGTCCACCGATGAGCTCTACCTGGTTGATTCGTACCTGCGCGTCCGCCGCGCCGGCGCGTTTCATCCCTATCAACGCGCAATCGCCGACAGCCTCCTGGACTCGTTGGCCACCGAGGTCGATACGCTGCGCATCGCGCGGATCATCACGAAGCTCAACGCAACTCCGGAGCGATGGGCCGTCGTGCTTCAAACCATCGAGGACCGGCTTTCGGGACGCGACTCCACGGCCGCGTCAGAAACCCCCGGGGGCTGATCCCGAGCACCGCGCCAGATCCATCACGACGACGAATCCCATCAGCAGGATAATCAGAACAAATCCTCCCTGCATCATCCACTCGCGCACCCGCCGGTTGATCGGCCGCCTCGTGATTCCCTCGTAGCCGAGCAACGCCAGATGCCCCCCGTCGAAGGGAAGCAATGGTATCAAATTGAAAATGCACAGATTGATGTTGAAGAACGCGAGAAACAGCAACAGGTAGTCGAATCCCCAGTTGGCCACGTCGCCCGCCATCTGGTAGATGAGGATGGGGCCTCCCAGCGTCTTGATCCCCATTTCTCCCGTGAACAGCTGCCGGACATACTTGACGATCTGCACGATCATCATGTTGGCCGTTTCGAATCCGCTGACCACCGACGCCGCCACTCCCTGCCGGCGCCTTTCCGAGTGCGGGCCGATGCCGATCACGCCGACCGTCATGAACTCCGAGTTCGAGCCGGGCTTGAGGACGTCCTTCGGCTCCGGGAAGATGGTATCCGCGTGCGCGAGACCATCGTGTGTCCAGCGCACGTAGAGCGGATTCCCCGGGTTCGCGTTTACGATGCGGCGTACGTCGTCGTACGACACGACCACGGTGTCGTTGATCGCCTCCACCACCGATCCGGGCGCAATGCCCGCCCTTGCCGCGGGTTTTCCCTTCTGCACGCGGCCGATCCGCGACGAGATGTGCGGATAGAGGCCCAGCGTGATGCGCCCCCCCTCGTGCCCGGGCGCCAGCGTCACGGTCTGCGTGGTTCCGCCGCGCGTGACGTCCACCCGCTTGGGCACGTCGGAGTTGTCCGCCAGCAGTGTCTCGATGTCGTACCAGTCCGACACGGGCGTTCCGTCCACCGCCGTGATCGTGTCTCCCGGCACGATTCCGGCGGCCGCCGCAGGGCCGTCAGCGGTCACCTCTCCCACGCGCGTCGTCGGAATCACGTTGATGCCCTGGAAGAGGAACACCCCGGAGTAGAGGGCGATGGCCAGCGCGTAGTTCATGAACGGACCGGCGATGAGGACCGCCGCCCGCACCGAGCGCTTCTGGGTGGTGAAGTAGCGCGAGCGCGGGATCTCGCTGTCCGGCACCTCGTCGAGCCGCCCGCGCGGGAGTTCCGGCTGCGGCTCGGGCTCGTCGGTCAGATCCGACTCGCCCGCGAACTTGACGTAGCCGCCGAACGGAAGCGCCGACAGCGCATAGACCGTTTCTCCCGAACGGTGGCGGAACAACTTCTTCCCGAAACCGACCGAGAACGTCTTCACGTACACGCCGGCGAGTTTGGCCACGATGAAGTGGCCGAACTCGTGCACGATGACCACGACCCCGAGTACGAAGGCCCCCGCAATGATGGTTGTCAGCATGAATCCCTCTGGTCTCTAGTGGCCGTCGGCGGCCGTGTACGCTTTGTCGTGCTCGCGAATCCAGCGCCGCGTGTCCCTGTCCGCCGCCAGAACGTCCTCCAGCGACCCGACCGCGCGCGCCCCCATGGCGTCGAGCGCGGCCGCGATGACGCGATGGATGCCGTGGAACGGCATCCTCTTCTCCAGGAACCACGACACCGCCATCTCGTTCGCCGCGCTCAGCACCGCGGGCGCGGTCCCGCCCGCGCGCGCCGCCTCTCGCGCCAGCCTGAAGCACGGATACCGGCGCTCGTCCACCGCCGCGAACGTCAACTCCGGAAACTCGAGCACGCTCGATCCGAGGTCGGATTGCAGCCGCTTCGGGTAGGACAGCGCATACAGGATCGGCAGGCGCATATCGGGCTTCGACATCTGCGCCAGCATCGAGCCGTCCACGAACTGTACGATCGAGTGCACCACGGACTGCGGGTGCACCACCACGTCGATCTTCGAATACGGGATGTCGAAGAGCCAGTGCGCTTCGATGACCTCGAGCCCCTTGTTCATCAGGGTGGCGCTGTCCACCGTGATCTTGGCTCCCATGCGCCACGTGGGGTGGGCCAGGACGTCCTCGATCGATACGTCCACGAGGTCTGCCAGGTTCCGGTCCCGGAGCGAGCCGCCCGAAGCGGTCAGGATGACGCGCGCCGCCTCGCCCGGCAGCGAGCCCGCCAGGCACTGCGCGATCGCCACGTGCTCGCTGTCGATCGGAATCAGCCCGACGCCCGCGCGCTCCGCCGCGGCCACCAGCAACTCGCCCCCGGCGACAACGGACTCCTTGTTCGCGATCGCCACCGGGATGCCGGCCTCCAGCGCCGCGAGGGTGGGCGCGAGTCCCACGAATCCGACGAGCGCGTTGACCACGAGATCCGCGCCGCTCTCGCGAACCAGGTCCGAGAGCGCGGATTCCGTGAACCCGGTGCAGCGCCGGGCGAGCGCCCCGTCGGCTTCGACCCCGGCCCGCGCCGCGGGATCCGTCACCACGATGCGTGCGTTCGGGTGGTCGCCCGCTTGCGCGCGCAACAGAGCCACGTTCCGGTGGGCGGCGAGCCCCACCACGTCGAACTCGCCGGGATGACGCCGGACGACGTCGAGCACGTTGCGACCGATCGAGCCGGTCGACCCCAGTACGGCGACTCGTTTCAGAAGGAAACCACCTGTGAATACGTAACTTACTTAAAAATCACGAACTTGAGGAAGTAGTATATGAGAGGCACGGTGAAGAGTAAACTGTCAAATCGGTCGAGAACGCCCCCGTGGCCCGGGATAATTCGAGACGAGTCCTTCACTTCCGCGTCTCGTTTGAGC
>CAZPUV010000056.1:0-11478 GCA_964589805.1 uncultured bacterium
TCTCCTTCGAACGAATCGCTCGCGGCGGACTCGTCGTTCCCAAGCACGTCGTCCATGAGGCGCACGGTCGCTTCGATCACGGCCGCGGCGGCGATCTCGCCCCCGCTCAGGACGAAGTCACCGACGGAGATCTCCTCGGTGACCACCAGATCCCTCACCCGTTCGTCCACACCCTTGTAGCGGCCGCAGATGAACGTCAACTCGGCCTCGCGCGACAGGCGGTGCGCCGTTTCCTGGTCGAAGCGCCGCCCCGCGGCACCCATCAGGATCACCGGGCTTCCCGGCGCGGGCCTGAGACTCTCGACCGCCTCGACGATGGGCGGGGCCATCATCACCATGCCCGCACCGCCCCCGAAGGGCGCGTCGTCGACGGTGCGGTGGAAATCCGTCGTGAACTCGCGCGGGCTGATGGTCCGGTACTCGACGATCCCCTTCTTCGCGGCGACCGCGAGCATCCCGGTCGAGAGAATCGTCCCCATCATCTCCGGGAAGATCGAGACGACGTTGATGCGCATCGTTCACCCGTCGATCAGGCCCGGAATCGGGCGGATCGTCATCTCGCCCCGCTCTTCGTCGCGCCCCACCACGAACGCGGGCACGGCGGGGATCAGCACCACGCCGGACTCCCCCGTCACCTCGTAGACGCGCTGTCCCGGCGAATCCAGCACCGCGGTGATCGTCCCGATCGGACGTCCATCGTCGGTGCGTACGTTCATGCCGATCACCTGAAACGGCAGTTCGCGGTCGGGCAGCTCGACATCCAGCCGCGTCAGGTCCACGAACAACTCGGCGCCGACCTCGAGCTGCGCCTCGTTGCGGTCGTCTATGCCCTCGATCTTGAGCACGTACTGCGCGCCGTGCGGCCGGGCCCGTTCCACCCGCACCGGGTAGCGCTCCACGTCGTCCTCGGTCGCGCGCTCCGCGAACAACTCCCGGGACTCGAGCACCTCGAACCAGAAGTCCTCCGACGCGTACAGTTTCAGTTCTCCGCGTATCCCGTGCGGTTTGACGAACCGGCCGAGATACAGGGTCTCGTTTTCCGAAGCAGCGGTCATTCCTTGATCTCGAAGATGATCTTCTCGCCGGCCCGGCTCGCCGCCGCGTTGACGAGGGTACGGATGGCGCGGGCCGTCTGTCCGTTCTTTCCAATCACCTTGCCCAGGTCCTCGGAGTTCACCGTGAGCTCCATGACGATGTAGTTGTCGCGCTCGAACTGGTCCACCTTGATGGACTTCGTGTCGGTCACGAGCGACGTCGCCACATACTGGATCAACGCCTGGATGGATTGCCGGTTTGCTTCCGCCATGTCTCTCCACCGGACGCGCGCGGGCCCGTCCGGATCACGGAACGGGCTACGAGCCCTCCGCCGGGGCCGCAGCCGCGGCCTTGCGGGCGGTCCGCTTGGCGACACCCTTCCTGCGACGCTCGTCGGGGCTCATGCCCTGGGTCTCCTTCGACTTGAGCTCGGCGAGCTTCGCCTCGATCTGGTCGGCCGGGACACCCTCCTTGACGAGGAGCCACTTCTTCATGACACCGGTGCGGCGCATGAGGCTCTCCACGTTCTCGGACGGAATGGCACCTCAGCCCATCCACTTGAAGAAGAGTTCCTCGTTCACCTTCACCGAGGGCGGGTTGGTGAGGGGATCGTAGTAACCGAGTTCCTCGATGAACCGGCCGTCGCGGCGATTGCGCGAGTCGGTGGCGACGATGCGATAGAACGGGCGCTTCTTGGTGCCCATCCGCTTCATTCTGATCTTCACTGACAAATCGAACACCTCCAAGTGTTCCAGGTGGCCACGCGGGTCCTGTCAGCCAACTGCCCACTGCGTTCGGGCCTACCGCGCCTGCGCACTAGTAGTCCCTCACTTGTGGGCGCCCGCTGGCTGCCACCCGCGCGGAACTCTGCCGAACTCACTGGAACGGCATGCGGCGGCGTTTCTGCTTCTGCATGCGTCCCATGGTCTTCATCATCTTCTTCATCTGCTCGAACTGGCGCAGCAGCTGATTGACGTCCTGCACCGTGGTGCCGCTGCCGCGCGCGATCCGCCGGCGACGGCTTCCGTCGATCTGGTGCGGAAGCGACCGCTCCACCGGCGTCATCGAACAGATGATGGCCTCGGTGCGCGCCATGTGGCGCGGGTCGACCGAGATCCCCTGTGCGGCCACCTTCGACATCCCCGGTATCATCTTGAGGACGTCTTCGAGCGGCCCCATCTTCTTCAGCCGCCGCAACTCACCGAGGAAGTCGGTGAGGTCGAACGACTGCGACCGCACCCGGCGCTCGAGCGCCTTCGCCTCCTCGACGTCGATCGTCTGCTGCGTCTTCTCGATGAGCGACATCACGTCGCCCATGCCGAGGATCCGCGAGGCCATCCGCTCGGGATGGAACGCCTCCAGATCCGACAGCTTCTCGCCCGTGCCGGCGAACAGGATCGGCGTTCCCGTGACGGCCCGCAGCGACAGCGCCGCGCCGCCTCGCGCGTCCCCGTCCAGCTTGGACAGGACGACACCGCTCACCGCGAGTCGCTCCTGGAACGCGGTGGCAACGTTCACCGCCTCCTGGCCCGTCATGCTGTCGAGGACGAGCAGCGTTTCCTCGGGCTGCGACGCCTCCCGCAGGCGCTCGATCTCCCGCATCATCTCGTCGTCCACGTGCAGGCGGCCCGCCGTGTCGAGGATGAGCGTGTCGCACAGTTTCTCGCGCGCCGCGTCCTGCGAGCGCCGGAACAGCGCCACCACGTCCGTGTCGCCCGCGTGACCGCGCGCCACCGGCACCGCGATCTGGCGGCCCAGGATCTCGAGCTGGTCCATGGCCGCGGGCCGGTACACGTCGAGGCCCACGAGCAGCGGCTTGCGGCCGCGTTTGCGCAGGTTCGCGGCGAGTTTGGCGCAGAACGTCGTCTTGCCCGAGCCCTGCAGGCCGACCACCATGACGGTGCTCGTCGCCTGGTTGAGGTGGAACGGCACCGCCGTTCCGCCCAGGAGTTCCGTCAACTCCTCGTTGACCACGCGCACGACCTGCTGGCCGGGCGTGAAGCTCTTGTGCACCTCTTCACCGATGAGGCGCGTTTCCACCCGCGCGACGAACTCCTTCACGACGCGGAAGTTCACGTCCGCCTCGAGCAGCGCCCGGCGGACCTCGCGCATGGAGTCGCGGATGTCGTTCTCGGTCAGTTTCCCCCGCGACCGGATCGCGGAGAACACCTTTTCGAACTTCTCGGTGAGACTCGTGAACATACGCCTGCAGCCGCGATCGCGCCGTCGCGTCAGAAATCCCGTGCGACTGGACGGTGCGTCACACCCCGCCGGCAGACCCGTTGTGCTCTCGAGATGATTCGAAACGGGAAGGCTTGGACCGGGTGCCGCGAAACCCGGCGGCCGCAGAAACGGTTTTGCCCGTAAAGATGGAAAGGTACCAGAGGCCCCCGGGGGCTGCAAGTCCCAAAATCCGGGCGCCTTAGCCCGCTGGCGGGGTCTCCCCGCGGATCGCACGGATCGCCTCGGCGTAGTCCGGTGTCCGGAAGATGGCCGTCCCGGCCACCAGGATGTCCACCCCGGCCTCCCGCGCCCGGCGGGCGGTATCCGGGTTGATTCCCCCATCGATCTCGATGGCGTAGACGAGCCCCTCGCGCTCGCGGAACCGGGCCGCCTCCTCGACGGTCCGGAGGACGGTCTCCATGAAGGCCTGGCCGCCGAACCCCGGAAACACGCTCATCACCAGGAGGAGGTCGGTCTCGGGGAGGGCGGGCTGGACGCGCGCGAAGGCCGCGTCCGGGTTGAGGGCCAGGCCGGCCTTGCGGCCGCGGTCGCGGATGGCGCGGAGGTCGCGGCGCGCGTCGGCGCTGGTCTCGATGTGGACCGTGAGGACGTCGGCGCCGGCGTCGAGGAAGGCCGCGAGGTAGCGGTCGGGGTGCTCGATCATGAGATGGGTGTCGAGCGGCACCGACGCCACGCGGTGGATGGCATCCACCAGCACGGGGCCGAAGGTGATGTTGCGCACGAAGTGTCCGTCCATCACGTCGAGATGGAGGAACTCCGCGCCGGCGCGCTCGACCGCGCGTACCTCGCTCTCGAGGCGGGAGAAGTCGCACGCGAGCAGGCTCGGCGCCACCGCCACGCGCCCCGTGCGCCGCGCCGATTCAGCGGGAACTAGATGCGACCAGTTCAACCGACTCCCCCTCTCGAATGCGCGCTCCCGGCCGGGGACGCTGGTCCACGATCGTGTTGGGGAATACACCCTCGCGCGCCTCGTACCGCACCGACGACACCCGGAACCCGAGACGTTCGAGCTTCTCGCGGACGAAGAGCAGGTCCTGCCCGGCGAGATCCGGCATCATGAACGATCTCCCGCCGCTCGTCACGGCGAGCACCACTTCCACCGCTTCGCCGTCGGCGGCCTCGTCGCCGACGGGCGGCTTCGTGGCCACGATCCACTCGCGGTCGCTGCCCTCGCGCGTCACGCGCGCCACGCGCCCGAGCGAGAGCCCCGCCTGTTCGAGGACACTGCGTCCCTGGCGGGCACTCATGCCCTTGACATCCGGAACCCGGCGCATCTGCGGCCCGAGACTCGTCACCAGCGCGACGGTCCGCCCGGGCTTGATGCTGTCGTTGGCGCGGGGATTCTGCGAGATCACGAACCCGTCCGGTACCTGCGCGTCGTGCTCCGAGCGCGCGATCCGCGCGTTGAGACCCAGCCGCGCGAGCGACTGCCGGGCCTGCGTCTCGCTGGTGTTGCGCAGATCGGGGACGATGACCGCACCGCTCTGGTGCACGAGCGACGGCATCAGGACGAAGTTGAACACGAGCACACCCGCGACGAAGAGGGCGGCCAGGATGAGAAGACGCAGGAGCAGGCGCGGTGCGTTCACGGAACCACTCTAGTCCGGTGGCGGCGGCGGCGTCAATCACCCGCGCCGAACCGGTCCCCTTTCTCGAGCCGGTGCCCCGCCGCGTACTCGCGCGGCGTCATCGCACGGCGGCCCTCGGGGCGCAGGCGGCGGATCTCCAGCGATCCCTCTCCGCACGCAACCACCAGCGGATCGAGCGTGACAACGATTCCCGGCTCCGCCCGCGCGGCGCCGGTGCGCGCGATCGCTTCCTCGACGATCAGGCGCCTTCCGTCGTGCATCGTGAACGCGGTCGGCCACGGCGTCATGGCGCGGACGAGTCGCGCGAGGTGCACGGCGTCCTTCGACCAGTCGATGGCACCGTGGGTCTTGCGGATCTTCTTCGTGACGGTGGCGCGCGCGTGATCCTGTGCGACGGGTTTCACGGTGCCATCCACGAGTCCGTCGAGCGTCTTCACCAGCAGCCCCGCGCCCAGCGTCGCGAGCCGCTCGAAGAGGCTCCCCGCGGTGTCGCCGGGTGCGATCGGTGTCTCTTCCTGCAGGAGCATGTCGCCGGTGTCGACCCCCTCGTCGATGCGCATGGTGGTGCACCCGGTGACGTCGTCGCCCGCGAGTATCGCCGCCTGGATGGGTGAGACCCCGCGGTGGCGCGGGAGGAGCGAGGCGTGCACGTTGATGCATCCGCGCGGCGGCATGTCGAGCAGGTCGCTGCGCAGAATCAGTCCGAACGCCACCACGACGATCACATCCGGTTTCGCGTCCGCGATGATGCGCACACCCCCGGCGTAGGTTGCCTTCTCCATGGTCAGCGTGGGAATGCCGAGTTCCAGCGCGCGCGCGCGCACGGGTGTGGGGGAAACGGACTGGCCGCGACCGCGCGGGCGATCCGGCTGGCTCACGACCAGCGCGGGGCGGTAGCGGCCGGACCCGCACAGCGCGTCGAGCGACGGCACCGCGAAGTCCGGGCTCCCCATGAACACGAGACTCTGCGCGGGGAGAGACACGGTTGCACTCAGTCCGCCTGCCCGGCCGCCATCTTCCTGAGGCGCGGCTTGAGCAGCGTCTTCTGGGCCGCCGAGAGGTAGTCGATGAAGAGCCGGCCGTCGAGGTGGTCGATCTCGTGCTGCAGCACGCGCGCGAACATCCCCTCGGCCGTGATCGTGCGTTCCGTTCCGTCGAGATCGCGGTAGCGGACCTCGATCACCTCGGGGCGCGTGACGTCGCCGCGCACCCCGGGGATGCTGAGACAGCCCTCCTCGAAGATCCAGGTCTCGCGCGAACGCGAGAGTATCTCCGGATTGGCCATCACGATGGGCGGCGCGTCGCCGTCGTCGGGCGATTTCATCTGGAGTGCGACGAGCAGGCGCTTTTCGAGCCCCACCTGCGGCGCCGCGAGTCCCACACCGCTCTCCCGGTCCATGGTGTCGACCATCGCCTGCGCCTCGTCGCGCAACAGATCGTCGAACACGGCCACGTCGGGCATGCGGCGGCGCAGGATCGGATCCCCGTAGAAGCGCAGGGTCAGTTCCATCGGACTCCGGGAGCGGTTACTCCACGTCGTGTGCCGTCACGGCGCTGATCGCGCTCTTCAGCATCTCGACCTTGACGTTGTCGGCGATCTTCACGACCACGATGTCGTCCTTGAGGCCGGCGACGGTTCCGTACAGGCCGCTCGCGGTGACCACGCGGTCGCCCTTGCGGAGCGCGGCGATCATCTTCTGCACTTCCTTCTGGCGCTTCTGCTGGGGACGGATGAGCAGGAAGTAGAAGATCGCGAGCATGCCGACGATGGGCAAGAGCATCGAGAAGGCGCTGGGGCCGCCGCCGTCCGGGTTGGCCGGCATCATCGCGAAGATGGGGGTGAACAGGCTGGGATTCAAGAGGTCCTCCTTTTGTGGTTGTCTTCTCTGGTTTCGGCACCATCGGCGCCGCGCAGGAAACGGTCCACGAACGACCGCCTCCAGGTCTCGAACTCGTCGGACACGATGGCCGCGCGCGCGGCTCGCATCGTGTCGGCGTAGAAGTGCAGGTTGTGGCGCGTGGCCAGGATCGGTCCCAGCATCTCCCCCGCCATGAACAGGTGCCGCAGGTACGCGCGCGAGTGTTCGCGGCAGGTGTCGCAACCGCACTCCGCGTCCAGGGGCGCCAGATCCCTCGCGTGCACGGCGTTGCGCAGCACCACCCGGCCGTCGCGCGTGAACACGGTTCCGTTGCGCGCGTTGCGCGTGGGCAGCACGCAGTCGAACATGTCCACCCCGCGTGCGACACCCTCGACCAGGTCGAGGGGTGTGCCCATTCCCATGAGATAGCGCGGGCGATCCACCGGGAGACGCGCGGTCACGACCTCCGCGATGTCCCAGGTCTCCGCCTTCGTCTCGCCCACCGAAAGCCCGCCCACCGCGTAACCGGGGAAATCCAGCGCCGCGATCTCGTCCGCGGAGCGGACGCGCAGGTCTTCGTACTGGGCTCCCTGCACGATCCCGAACACCACCTGCTCGTATCCGTTGCGATCGAAGCGCGCGCCGTTGACGTCCCTGCCGCGTCGCGCCCAGTCGGTGGTCAATGCGACACTCTGCTCCGCCTCGGGGCGCCCGCAGGGGATCGCGCCGAAGTAATCGAAGCTCATCATGATGTCGGCCCCGATCCGCGCCTGCGCCTCCATGACGGTCTCGGGCGTGAACACGTGCAGCGAACCGTCGATGTGGGACCGGAACGTGACACCGTCGCCGCTCACCCGCCGCAGGTTCGGCAGGCTGAACACCTGGTAGCCGCCGCTGTCGGTGAGTATCGCGCCGTCCCACCCGATGAACCGGTGCAGCCCCCCGGCGGCCTCGATCAGTTCCACACCCGGCCGCAGATACAGGTGATAGGCGTTGCCGAGGATCAACCGGGAACCCGTGGAGCGGAGCCCCGCGACGGTCGTCCCCTTGACGGTCCCCTGCGTGCCCACCGGCATGAACACCGGCGTTGGCAACTCGCAGTGATCGGTGACCAGGGTTCCGGCTCTCGCCCCGTGCGAGGTCGCTTCCAATCGAAACGCGAACGGCATGCGGGGGCTAATGTAGCACGCGACGGCGGGGACCGCCATCCCGACCGGCACCGGGCATGCGCGCGACGTTCATGGCTTCTTCGGCGCTTCCTTCTTCTTGAGCCCGTCGAGAAGGCCCTTGAGCTGCGTGTTCAGGCCCTCCTGGCCCTGCTTGGTGAGCGACTGCTGCAGCCTCCCCGACAGCACGCTCGCGTCCACAGCCACGTTCGGCCTGGCCACCGCGCCGGAGAGCGTCAGGGGTACTTCGAGTCTCCCGCTCTCCGCGAGCAGGAACTTCGCGACGGGAACCTGCTCGACCAGGTCGCGCGTGAGCTTGTCGGAGAGTGTGAGCGTCGTGTTCATGCTCATGTCCTTCCCGAGCGAGAACCAGCCCGCGCCCACGAGCGAGAAATCCGGCGACGCGAGCTTCAGGTCCGGCACCTGGAACTTGCCGTCGGCGATGGTCACGTTGCCGGTCAGGTTCTTGAAGACGGTCGTGTTGGACTCGAAGAGCTTCGGGTTCTTCGCCGCCATGCGCGCGGTGAGGTCCGGGGGCACCATCGGCAACCCCTGGATCGACGAGAAGAGCTGCCGGGCGAAGTTGACGTTGAGCAGCGCCCCCTCGATCACGATCGCCCCGCCCTTGCCCGCCAGTGTCTTCTGGAGATCCTCCCACGTCTTGCCGGACCCGGAGAGCGAGAAGTCCGCGTCGATGCGCCCCGCCAGCACGTCGACGAGCGCGGGCGCCTTGTAGCGGAAGTATTCGGCGAGGTTCGCGTCGGTGACCCGGGTCGTCACGTCGAACTTCGAGGCCAGGGGCTCCAGTGTTCCGGTGCCGGTTATCTTTCCGCCGAGGATCTTCGCGTCGAAACCGTCGATGAAGACCTTGTCCGGTGTCGCGCGCACGCTGGCGGTGGCGTCGGTGTAGTCGAGGTTCGACGCGATTCCCTTCTTCGACGTGATCCGCACGTCGTTGTGCACGACCTTCGGCGCCGTCTCGGTGGCCGTCCCCTGCGCGGTGACGTCGCGGAACACCTCGGGGCGCGGCGGTTTGGGCGCACCGGGTGCGGCGATCTGCACGTCCGCGCGCCACACCTCGCCACTCGTCACGGTGTACGTCGATGTCATGGGCTGGAACGAGCTGATGTCCGCCTTCATGCGAAAGGCACTCTTGCCGATCGTGAAGGTGGCGTCGTCGATGCGCGCCGTCTTCGCGGTGAAGACGGCCGTCCCCGTGCCGTTCGAGACCGGGTTGGGCACCTGCGGGATCACCGCCGTGACGTTCGAGAACGCTGCCGTTCCCCGGATGTCGGGTTCGGCGCCGGGCACGGGTGCGCCCGTGATCTGGACGGTCGCCCGGACGTCGCCGGTCGGCGCGTAGGTCGCGAGCGCCGGCATGTGGTCCTTCCAGGGCGCGATGGCGCTGGTCGCGTCGAACGAGAAGCTCATCGACTCCCGGCCCTTGAACGTCACCAGGCGCCCCTTGCCCTTCGCGCGCAGCGCGTGCACCGCGAGGTCGATCGAAGTGAACTCGATTCCCTCGCGCTCGCTCTTCTCGGGACGGAACGTGCCCTGGAACTCCGCCGTCGCGGGAAGCCCCGCGGGCTTGGAGAACTGCTGCTCGATCTCGTACGACGCGCCCGTCGCGTCGGCCCGCCCGGTGAACGCGATCGCGGACGGCGCGCCCTCGAACGCGGCCGTCGCGCTCAACTGTCCGCCGACCTTCGGCGCGGGCTTCTTCGGGTCGGCGGACTTCAGCGCGACACCGTCCAGTGGAATCGGGCCCGCGGTGAGATTGCCCTTCACGTGCGCGTCCGCGAACACGAGCGTGGAGTCGGCGAGCAGGTTGAACGGACCCGCGGTGGCGGTGACCTCGACGTTCGGCTTCGTCGCACCCCGCATCGTCACGCGAATCGTGATCTCGTCGAACATGGCGGCCCCGATCGTCCCCGACAACGTGCCGTCCATGCCGACATCGCCATCCGGGGCCGGCCGCGCGGGGGCGCCTGGCGCCGGCGCGCTCTGGAGTGCCGAGAGCCTGACCGGCTCCATGGAGATCGTGGCGGAGATCGGTGTGCGCGAGAGTTCCTCCGGCGACCCGATTTTTCCGACGGGCCCGACCGCGGCCTCCACGCGCACGTCCTGGGTCTCGCCGAAGACCGCCGCCGCGAGCGTGGCCGTGACGCGCGAGTCGAGGCTCACGTCCTTCGCGGAGAAATCGATGTCGCGGATGACGCGGTCGACGCCCTTCGCCCGGTCGGCATAGCGGACGGTTCCGTTCTCGATGTCGGCGAATGCGAGCACGAGCGGCACCGCCGCACCACCCGGCGCCGGACGCCCGTCACCGGCTCCGGCCCCCGCCTCGACCAGGCTGGTGAAGTTGAAGCGCCCCGCGTCTCCCTTGATGACGGAAATATCCGGCTCTCTGAGCACGAACCGTTTGACCTCGACGCGCCGGCGAAGCAGCGGCATCAGGGCCACGTTGACGCGCAGATCCGCCACGCGCACGAACGGCTCCGCGCCCCACGCCGGGTCCTCCGACAGGACCACGTCGCGCACACGCACCCCGATCTCGGGCCAGATGGCGACGCCGACGTCACCGACGGAGATGTCGCGCCCGATCCGCGATTCGACCTGTGCCAGCAGCGTGTCCTTGCGGCTGTTGACGATCTTGCCGAGATTCGCGACCAGCACGACGATCGCGATCACCACGACACCCACCACGATACCCAGCGTTACCAGGATCTTCTTCTTCATGATTCAACCTTCGTTCTCTCGGGGGGGCGACCGGGCGAAGCGGAACGCGCCCGCGTGCATACGTTAGCAGGGAAATGCGTCGCACGCCAAGGACAAGCGTTCGTGGCGTTCTCACGCGATGAACATGGCATCGCCGTAACTGAAGAAGCGGTATTCGCGCGCGACCGCCTCGCGGTACCAGGCGAGCACCCGTTCCGTGCCGGCGAGGGCGCACACGAGCGCCAGCAGCGACGACTTCGGAAGGTGGAAGTTGGTGAGCAGCGCGTCCACGACGGCGAACTCGTACCCGGGGTAAATGAAGAGGTCGGTCTCGCCCGACCGCCCTTCCGCGGGCGCATTCGCACACGGAAGACCGCCCGGCCATCGTCGCTCGCCGGCCGTCTCGAGCGCGCGCGTGGCGGTCGTTCCCACGGCGATCACGCGTCGCCCCTCCCGTTTCGCCGCTGCGACCGCCGAGAGCGTCTCCGCGTCGATCGCGAACGACTCCGCGTGCAGTCTGTTCTCTTCCAGCACGTCGTGATCCAGCGGCTGGAACGTCCCGGGTCCCACGTGAAGGACGAGCGTGCGCACGTCGACCCCGGCGGCGGCGAGGCGCTCGAGCATCGCGCCGTCGAAGTGCAGGCCCGCGGTCGGTGCCGCCACCGACCCGGGCTCGCGCGCGTAGACCGTCTGGTAGCGCTCGCGGTCGTCCGAGACATCGGCGCGGTGGATGTACGGCGGGAGTGGAACGTGCCCGTGCGCGTCGAGGACGTTCATTATCGAGTGTTCCGTCCCCTCCACCTCGAATATCGCCTCGCGCTCTTCCCCCCGATCGACGAAACGAACCGCGACGCCGGCGGAAACACG
>CAZPUV010000057.1:0-11463 GCA_964589805.1 uncultured bacterium
CGGCTTCTCGGTGGAGTTCGCCGAGTACCGCCCCTACATGCCCGGCGACAACATCAAGACGGTGGACTGGAAGGTCTACGGCAAGACCGACCGCACCTACGTCAAGGTCTTCGAGGAAGAGACCAACCTCATCGCCAACATCCTCCTCGACAAGAGCGGGTCGATGGGCTTCCCGGAGGGCGGGGTGACCAAGCTCACCTACGGCGGCATGCTCGCGGCGAGCCTCGCCTACCTCATGATCCGCCAGCAGGACGCGGTGGGGCTGTGCCTCTTCGACGAGTCCATCCGCGAACTGGTGCCGCACCGCTCGGTGCGCAAGCAGTTGTTCCACATGCTGCACACGCTGGACGGCATCGAGCCGGGGGCGAAGACGTCCATCAGCCCCGCGCTCCACGAGCTGGCCGAGCGCATGCGCCGCCGCGGGCTGGTGATCCTGATCTCGGATCTGATGGACGACCCCGAGAAGGTGCTCATGGGCTTGAAGCACTTCCGCCACCGCCAGCACGAGGTGATCGTGTTCCACGTGCTGGACCCGCGCGAGATGGACGTGGACTACCGCGAGTCGGTGGAGTTCGAGGACATGGAGACGGGGCGGAAGCTCCGCGTGGAGCCGGCGTTTCTGCGCGAGCAGTTCCAGCGCGACGTGCGCGCCTGGGTCGACCGCCTCGAGCGCGGGTGCCGCAACCACGCCATCGAGTACCACCTGCTGCGCACCGACACCCCCTTCGACAAGGCGCTCACGGCGTTCCTGGGCAAGCGCGAGCGGATGGGCTAGATGGGCTTCCTGAACGCGGCGTTTCTGATCGGGCTGGCGGCGGCTGCGGTGCCGGTGATCATCCACCTGTTGAACCGCCGCCGGGTGAAGCGGGTTCGTTTTTCTTCGCTGGAGTTCCTCGAAGAGGTCAACCGGCAGCGCATGCGCCGCATCAACCTGCGGCGCATTCTCATTCTGATATTGAGAACACTCGCCATCCTGGCCCTCGTGCTGGCCTTTGCCCGCCCCACGCTGCGGAGCGGTTTCCTCTTCGCCGGCTCCGTGCCGAAGAACGTCGTCGTGTGCCTCGACGCGTCCTACAGCATGGGTCTCGAGGAAGAAACCGGCAGCGTCTTCGACACCGCGCGGCGCCTGGCAAAGGAAATCGTGGACGAAGCGGGGGCCGGCGACGCGGTGAACCTGGTCGTGTTCGCGAAACGCGCCGAGCCCGCGCTCGAGCGCGGTACGCGCAACAAGAGCGTCGTAAAGGCCGCGATCGACCGCGCCGAGCTTTCGCGCGAGACCACCGCCATTCGCGCCGGGATCGATCGTGCGCTCCTCTTGATCGACGAGAGCGATGTGGACGGCGGCGAGATCTACGTGGTTTCCGACTTCCGTGCCAGCGAAGACACCGTCCTTGTCAATGAGACGAACATTCCGGAGAACGTCCGCCTCTACTTCGTGCCCGCGAGCCCGGGCGACGCCGACAACGTGAGCATCGACCGCGTGGCCGTTCCGAGGAAGCTCCTCCGCCCCGGCGAGGTGGTGCGTGTTTCGGTGACCGCGACCAACCATTCGCGCCGGGCGGGCGCGAGTGTTCCGCTCGAGATCATCATGGACGGCGATCGCAAGGCGGAGCAGGTGGTGGAACTCGCGCCGCAGGCTTCGCAGACCGTGACGTTCCCGCTCTCGATGGGGGCGTCCGGCCGCTTTCACGGCCGCGTGACGAAGAACCGCGACCGGCTCCCGGTGGACGACAATCGCTTCTTCCTCGTGGAGGTCTCCAACAGCATCCCGGTGACCGTGCTCGCGGGCCGCCGCCGTATGGCCGCGGGTGCCACCGGCGGCACGGGCACTCCCGGTGTGTTCTACGTGGAGAAGGCGCTCAACCCGCGCGGCACGATGGAAGGCGAGTTCACGGTGCGTTCGGTCGACGAGAAGGACCTCACCGCCAACGCGTTGCCCGCGGGTGGCGTCGTGGTGTGGGTGGACCCGCAGGCCATGGAGCCGCGGCGCATGACGCTCCTGGAGCAGCACGTCCGGCGCGGCGGAGGGCTGCTCGTGTTCCTGGGGGGTGCGAGCGCGTCGCTTCGCGAGGATCCCGCGTTTCGCGCCTTGACCGGTGCGCGCGGTTTCGCCGACAAGTCGGCCGACTCGCGCGCCGCGTTCACGTCGTTCGAAAAGGCGCACCCGGTGTTCTCGCTCTTCACGAAGGACGAGCTGGAGCTGCTGTCGCGCGCGAAGGTGCACTCGTACACGGCCGCGCGCGGGGTCGCCCCCGATTCAGTGCTCGCCTACGTGGGCGGTGGCGACCCCGCGGTGTGGGAATGTTCGCGCGGGGCGGGACGCGTGCTCGTCGTGGCACCGGGGCCGGATCTCGCGAGCGGCGACGTGCCGCTCTCGCCCATGTTCCTCCCGCTCGTGCACACGTCGGTGTCGTATCTCGCGGGGTCGAGTGACGCCACGGGAGGCGAAGAGCGCCTCGTCGGCGAGCCCATCTCCTTCTACATATCCACCACCGGCCTCGACGAATCTCAGCTCGCCATCCGGGATCCCGGGGGCGTGTCGCTCAAACCCGCGGTGGGCGAGCGCTCCAGCGGTGATGTGCGCGTGTCGTTCGAGCGCCCGCTCGTCCCCGGTTTCTTCCGACTCTATCGAGACACGACGCGCGTGGCCGAGACCGCGGTCAACGTGGACACGCGCGAGTCCAACCTGTCCACGTCGAGCCTTCCGGAGAAGCGGCCGAAGGGAGTGAGCGTGGTGACAGCCGGCGAATCGTTCCGGGACGACCTGCGCGAGGCGCGCGAAGGACGCGAGATCTACGCCGTGTTCGTGATGCTCGCCATCGCCGCACTGGTGGCGGAATCCGTGCTGGGACGGAAGGCGTGATTCCCGGCGCCGGGCCAATCGAATGCTTCCGGGGCGGCTTTGACAACCTCTGATACATCTTCTCCCTTGATCGAACGCGTGCGCGCACTCCCGGCCGCGCGTGGGCTGCGCGCCGCCATCGACGAAGCCGCCCGCGCGGCGCGCGAGATCGCGGAAGCGGACGCCGGCCGCGCCATCGACCGCCCGAAGGGCACGTGGGCCGACAAGCTCGAATCGCGGCGGCGCGTGCACGTCACCGGACTCAAGGGGTCTTCGACGGTGTTCCTCGCCGAAGCGGTCCGCCAGTCGCTGGGCCGGAGCCTCCTGCTCGTCTATCCCGACGACGAATCCGCCGAGGACGCGGCCTCCGACTTCCGCACCGTCTCGTCCGGGCGGGTGGTGCGCTTTCCGGAACGCTCGCTCGCGCCGCACCGTTTCGAACTGCGCGAGAATCTCGCCGCGGGCGGTGACCGGAACGAGAGCCTGCTCACGATCCTCAACGGCGGCGCGGACGTCGTGGTGACGAGTACACTCGGCTTCATCGAGAAGACGATCACGCGCCAGTCGCTCGCCGCGCACCAGCGCGTGCTGGGCATCGGCGACACGATCGAGCTCGAGAGTCTCCGCGAGCATCTGGTCGCCATGGGCTATGACGTCGTGCCGGTCGTTGAAGAAGCGGGGCAGTTCGCGGTGCGCGGTGCGATCGTCGACGTGTTCGATCCGGCCTGGGACTACCCGGCGCGCGTAGAGCTGGACGGCGACGAGATCGTCTCCATCCGGTCGTTCGACCTCGACACCCAGCGCTCGGTGCAGGCGGTGCAGAACTGCACGATCCTCCCAGCGTCGAGCGTGCCGCTCGACGACGCGGCCGCCGCGCACCAGCGCGAGTACCTCGCGGCGCGCGACTTCCCGAAGGATCTCGTGGAGCGGATCGCGGACGAAGCCGAGCACTCGCGCTCGTCGTACGTGTGGCGGCGCTACGCACCCGCGCTCGGCATGTCGGGCTCGCTGCTCGAGTTCTTTCCCGAGCCGCCGGTGGTGTGGTTCGTGGACGCGGAGGGCGTGAACCGCGCGGCCGCGCGTCTCGCGGCGGAGTTCGCCGGGGCCGCCACCCGCCCGGAGGACGAATTCCCGGCGCTGGCGCTGGAGGACTACGTCCACGCGCTCGATCACGGGCGAATGCACGGGACGCCGGTCGTGATCCACTGGGCGCTCGCCGACGCGACCGGTACGGGCGCCGGGACGCCCGCGCTCGCCCCGGCCCGCGACAACGAAACGACGCTCAGGTTCCTCACCACCGAGCACCCGAGTGTGGTGGGTAAACTCGACCCGTTGTTCGCGCGCATCCGCGGACTCAGAGCGAAGAGCGTCGACGTGGTGATCTACTCCGAAACGCCGACCCAGCGCGACCGCCTCGCCGATCTCCTCGGCGAAGAGGAGGAAGCGCTCGTGCACCTTCCGGTGGGCTGGATCGCGGGCGGCTTCGTGTGGGAGCAGGCCGGGATCGCGATTCTCACCGACCACCAGATCTTCAACCGCATGCTGGCGCGACCGCGCAAGCGCCGCGCCCGCCGCCGGGTGGCCGCGCTCCGGACCGACAGCCTTCGGTCCGGTGACTACGTGGTGCACGTCGACTACGGCGTCGGACGCTTCGTCGGTCTGGAGAGAATCGGGTCGAACGGCGACGCGACCGAGTGCCTCGCGATTCGCTTCGAGGGGGGCGACCGCATCTTCGTCCCGCTCGACCAGATGCACCTGGTGGAGAAATACCTGGGCCGCGAGGGTGTCGAGCCGCGCCTCGACCGGCTCTCCGGCAGCCGCTGGCAGGCCACGAAGGAACGCGCGCGCAAGGCCATCGAGGACATCGCGCGCGATCTGCTCGACGTCTACGCGCGCCGGGAACTCGCGAAGGCGCACGCGTTCGGTCCGGACACGCAGTGGCAGCGCGAGCTGGAGGCCTCATTCCCCTACGAAGAGACGCCGGACCAGATCACGGTGACGAGGGAGATAAAGGAAGACCTCGAGAACGACGAGCCCACCGACCGTCTGATCTGCGGCGACGTGGGCTTCGGCAAGACGGAAGTCGCGATCCGCGCCGCCTTCAAGGCGGTGAACGAGGGCAAGCAGGTCGCGGTGCTCGTGCCCACCACACTGCTCGCCTTCCAGCACCACCGGACATTCGGCGAGCGCATGAAGGCGTTTCCGGTGCGGATCGCAATGCTCTCCCGCTTCGTTTCGACCGCGGAACAGAAGACGGTGGTGGCGGGGTTGCGCGAGGGGACCATCGACCTCGTCGTGGGAACGCACCGGCTCCTGTCGAAGGACGTCGCCTTCAAGGACCTCGGCCTGCTCGTCGTGGACGAGGAACACCGCTTCGGCGTGAAGCACAAGGAGCGCCTCAAGCAGATCGCGCAGAACGTGCACGTCGTAACCCTCACCGCCACGCCGATTCCGCGCACCCTCTACATGTCCCTGTCGGGACTCCGGAAGATCTCGCTCATCGAAACACCGCCGCGCAACCGCCACCCGGTGAAGACCGAGGTGACGTCGTTCGACGAGGAGATCATCGCCCGAGCCATCTCCGAGGAGATCGGCCGCGACGGGCAGGTGTTCTTCGTGCACAACCGCGTGCAGTCGATCCCTTCGATGAAGGCGTTTCTGGAGCGGCTGCTGCCCGGGGTTCGCTTCGGCGTCGCCCACGGGCAGATGGGGGAAGGCGAGCTGGAGGACGTGATCCTCGACTTCATGAGCCGGAAATACGACGTGCTCGTGTCCACGATGATCATCGAGTCGGGACTCGACTTCCCGAATGTCAACACGCTCATCGTCAACCGCGCCGACCGCTTCGGACTCGCACAGCTCTACCAGCTTCGTGGTCGCGTCGGACGCCGCGAACGGCAGGCATACGCGTACTTCCTGGTGCCGCGCCAGATCTCGATGACCCCGACGGCGGTCAAGCGTCTCCAGGCGATGGAGGAATTCGAGGAACTCGGGAGCGGATACCGTCTCGCCATGCGCGATCTCGAGATACGCGGCGCGGGGAACGTGCTCGGCGTGGAGCAGCACGGGCACGTGGCGGCGGTGGGCTTCGAGTTGTACTGCAAGATGCTCAAGGAAACGGTCGAGGAGCTGCGCGGCGAGAAGCGCGACGAGACGCCACCGTGCCGGGTGGAGGCGCCGTACAACTGCTACATCCCGGACCGCTACGTCCCCGACGCGGACGAGCGGATGTTCCTCTACAAGCGTTTCGCGCGCATGACCGACCCGGCCGAGGTTCCTGCGATGGAGGCGGAGCTCGCCGACCGCTTCGGTGAAATCCCGCCGCCCGCCCGTGCCCTCCTGGACCTCGCGGCAATCAAGCTGGTCGCCCAGTCGGTGGGCATCGTCATGGTCCAGCTCCGGGACCCGGGGTATCGCCTGGCCGGCCGGGCCGGCGCCACCGCCCCCCGCGGTGAGAAGCACCTGGAGTTCGCCCCCGGCAAAGCTCTGTCGCCGCAAGCCTATGCGAGTCTGTCGGAAACTTTTGGGCGGCGTATCTTGTTCAAGTCAGGGAAGACGCTCGCCGTGAGCCTCATCGGTCAGCCGCCGGCGCGGCTTGCCGACGAAGTGAAGAACCTGTTGCATGTGGCGCGCTTCTCAAGTAATATCAATACCTTACCAAACCATTAGCGAAGAAAATCTTCCCCGCCCGACAACACCGGTTGGAAAGGAGTCTCGTTCGATGAGGGTTGCTACGCCGTTGCTGGGGCTTGCCCTGATCGCGTCGATCGCGGTCACGGGGTGCTCCAAGCGCGAAGATCTCAAGGTCGCTGAATTCAAGGGCCGTTCCATCACCGTGGGCGAATTCGAGAGGGCCTACTCGAAAGTCGACCCGGCCTACCTGCCGAAGGCCTCCGGCTTCGAGGGGAAGGTCGAGTTCCTCACCACGATGCTGAACAAGGAAGTCATGGCCGCCAAGGCGGACGAACTGGGTTACGACAAGGATCCCGCCGTGGCGCAGGGACTGGACCAGTTCACGAACATGACGCTTCAGGTCGCCTATCTCAAGAAGAACGTCTCGGACGACATCACCGTCACCGAGAAGGAAATCAAGGAGTACTACGACAACTCGGGTGTGTCGCTGAACATCAAGCAGATACTGACCGACACCGAGGCCCAGGCCGAGGAAGCGTACGCGGCCATCAAGGGAGGGCTGGATTTCGACACGGGGGTGCGCCAGTACTCCAAGCTCGAGGGCGCCGCGCAGGGGGGCCACGTCGTGACGGCGACCTTCGGCGCGCTGATGCCCGAGATGCAGAAAGCGCTGTTCGCCCTTCCGGTGGGCGGTGTGACGGAACCCCTCTTCACCCAGCACGGTTGGGTGCTGGCAAAGGTGCTCCAGCGTTCCGATCCTGTGCGGAAGATCCCTTATGAAGAGGCCAAGGAGGAGATTCGGAAGAAGGTGCGCAACCTCAAGGAGGCGGTGGCGCTCAACGCGTTCACCGAGAATCTGCGCCGGCAGTATGGCGTGGAGTGGAACTACGACAACATGGCGATCGCTTTCAACGCGCTGCCGCCCGATCGATCGTTCGACGCTGCGCCCAGCCGCGCGGATGAAGTCTACCCGCTGCTGTTCTTCGATCCGAAGGACTACGACAAGCCGCTCGTGACCTACCAGGGTAGGACGATCACCATCAAGGACTTCTCCGACTTCTACGACCAGGCTTCCTTCTTCAACCGCCCGCGGCAGGTCACGCGGTACGGCGGCATCCGTTCGTTCCTCACGGAACGTATCATGAACGAGATTTCGGTGGATGCGGTGAGGAAGTCGAACATCAAGGACGATCCGGAAGTGAAGCGGGTCCTCCAGCGCAAGAAGGAAGAGATCATGGTCAATCTTCTGTACGAAGACATGATCAACAAGCAGACCGTGATAACGGCTGCCGACATCCAGAACTACTACAACGACAATGTTGCGAAATTCCACGTGCCCGAGAAGCGCAAGTTCGGCATCATCCTGACCGGAGACGTGGAGACGGCGCGGCGGGCATACCAGGAAGTGAAGGCGGGGAAGCCCTTCCGCACCGTGGCGCTCGCGTATTCGATCGACGACGAAACCAGGGAAACCATGGGAGAGACAAACGAACTCTCACGCGGCGCAGTACCGGAAATCGACGCCGTTGGTTTCTCGTTGCGAGCGGTCGGGGACGTGTCCGAGCCGTTCCAGACCTCGCGCGGCTGGGTGGTGCTGAAGCTGGTGGAACGTTCGGATGAGAAGTACTTCACCCTCGACGAAGCGCGGGACAGCATCGAGAGTGCGGTCCGCGAGAACAAGAACGGGGCCCGCCTCGAGGAGCTCCTGACCAAGTGGAAGGAAGAGTTCGGCGTGGTCATCCACGAGGACAACCTCAAGAAGACCCAGATCACGGAGCGTTCGGCCGAGGAGGCCGCGACGCACGAGACGGACACGCAGGGCTAGCCGACCATCGGATGGCGGAAGGCCGGGGAAGATTTCTTCGTGCAACAGGGGGCCGCGTGCCCCCTGTTGCTTTCGTGGTGCTCGTCGCCATCACCGCAACGGGCGGGTGCGAGCGCCGTGAAGTCGGCAGCCCCGCGCACGATCCCGGACCGGTGGTCGCCAGGGTCAACGGGGAACCGCTGTACCGGATCGACCTGGACGCATATCTTCCCACCGAAGAAACCGGCGCGCTGACCGCGGAAGAACGCAAGACGTACTTCGACCGCTGGGTGGCCACGCAACTCCTCTACGAAGAGGCCCAGCGGTCCGGCATGGGTGTCTCCGACGAGATCACGCGCAAGATCGAGCAGTACAAGAAGGACCTGGTTGCCGACCGGCTGGTCGAGGAAGTGCTCAAGACCAGGGCCATGGTGACGCGCGACGAAGTGATGGCGTACTACCGGGCCCACAGGGAGGAGTACAACCTGGAAGTGCGGGTTAGCCACATCCTGACCAACACGCGCGAGGACGCGGAGGAAGCACTCGACATGCTGATGACGAGGCCATTCTCGTGGGTTGCGCGGAAGATGTCGGTGGACCGGCACTCGGGGGCGGGGGGCGACCTGGGCTACCTGTCCAAGGGGAACATGATTCCCGAGTTCGAGAACGTAGTCTTCAAGATGGATGTGGGGGAAGTGAGCGATGTGATCGAATCAGAGTTTGGCTATCACCTGGTCAAGCTCACGGACATCCGCAAGACCGCCGCCGAACCGGCCTTCGAGGTGGTGGCGCCGGAAATCTCGCGCCAGCTCCTGGTGGAGAAGCGCGCGGCCGTGTACGACAGTCTGATCGCGGCGCTGGTCGAGCGGGCGAAGATCGAAGTGGTCGATCCCGGGCTCCAGTACGTCGTGGAGGCGTCGGATTCGATTCGCGCCGCGCAGGCCGCCCGGCAAGGTGGAGCCGCGCCGGCGTTCATACGTACCATCCCGGAGTCGGATGAGGAGCGGCGTGCCGCGCCGCGAGACACCACGGAACGGGAAGGGCCCGGAGGAGATCTCGATGAATAGAACCGCGTGCGTTCTTGCGCCTCTCTGCATGCTGACCGTGCTCGCCGTGGCGGTGTTGGCGACAACCGCGTCCGCAGAGCGTGAGATCATCGACCGCGTTGTCGCCGTCGTCGACGATGAGGCGATTTTCGAGAGCGACGTCGATACCGCGGTCCGCCAGTACATGTTCCAGCGCGGTACGTCGAAGATCACCCCGCAGGAGCGCGAAGCGATGTTCCGCGAGGCGCTCCAGAGTCTCATCGACGACCGCCTCGTCATCGCCCAGGCCGGGCGCCTCGGGATCGACGTGCCGTTCTCCGACGTGGAGGCGCAGGTGAACAAGACCATCGAGGACAACCGCAAGGCTCTGGGAGGGGAAGCAGCGTTCGAGCGCCAGCTCGCCGACGAGGGTCTTACGCTCGAAGATCTTAAGAAACTCTACCGCACGCAGCTTCGGAACCGGATGCTGGTGGAGCGCGTTCTGCAACGGGACATGCAGCGTGCGCGCGGCGAGGTCACCGAACAGCAGTTGCGCGAATTCTACGAGGCCAACCGGGACAAGATCCCGCGGCGTCCGGAAGTGACCCACCTGAAGACGATCTTCGTCGGATTCGAGACGTCTTCGAAGGCGGCGGTCGCGGCCCGGGCCAGGGCAGACGCATTGCGGGAGCGCATCCGCGGCGGGGAGGACTTCGCGGAGCTGGCGAAGCGGGAGTCGGAGGACCCGAGCGCGCAGCTGGGCGGCGACCTCGGCTGGGTGCGCGCGAAGGACCTGCGCGAGCCCGCCTTTGCGAAGGCGGTTGCTGCGATGGAAGTCGGACAGTTGAGCGAGCCCGTGCTGACCGTCTACGGCTATCACATCATCGAAGTCACGGACAGGCGTCCGGACACCGGCGAGGTCCGCATTCGCCACATCGTCGTTCGTTCCAGCCCCACCGACGCGGACATCCAGGAGGTCTTCGGAACCGTCAACACGATCTGGGAGGATCTCAACAAAGGGGCTTCCTTCGATTCCCTGGCCGCGCGCTACAACACCGACCCGGCGGCGGACAAGTATGGCGATCTGGGCTGGCTGCGGGTGTCGGAGCTGCCGCAGTTCTTCCGCGATGTGCTCTCCAACATGAATCCCGGCCAGGTGAGCCAGGTGCTTCGGGAGTCGTCGGGGTTCCGCATCGTGAAGCTCGTGGAACGCGACGCCGAGCGGCCCTACGAGTTCACCGAGATCATCGACGATCTCACGCGCCTCTACGATCAGGAGCGTTTCGGCAACAACTACCAGTCGTACATCGACGAGCTGCGCAGGAAGTTCAACGTCGAAGTCCGCATCTGAACGCTGTCACAGCGGTTTGCGCAGGAGCGTGTAGACGCCGAAGAGGTCCGTCTCGAGATCCATCTCGTTTCCCCACCCGAGCGCCTTTCCCATCGAACGTGCTTCACTCGTGTCGTCCTGGTCGAGGGTGATCACCGCGAACCCCACCCGTTCGTAGAGCGCGCGTGGCCACGGTGAGCGGCCGTCCGACCAGTGCTTGTAGGGTTCGCCGGGCTTCGAGGGAGCCGGGGAAAGGTTGTAGATCAGCGCGAAACCGCCCGGCTTGAGCGCCTCGAACACGGCACGGACGAACGACTCGCCGTCGACGCGCAGTTGCACGAGCAGCCTGGGGTCCACCTCGCGCTCGGGATGGATGTAACCACGCTTGAGCGTGTTCTTGGAGATGAAGACGTCGTATCCGCCCCCCACCTGCCGGGTCACCGCCGCCTCGGCCGGGAATTGCCCGAACACGAGGGTCACGCTGCCCTGGTTCCTGCCGACGGCCGAATTGCACCGCGGCACACTCCCCGTGTCGCCGGGGTCCGAATACATCGCCCGCAGCAGCGGGTCCACTTCGACGCCGGTCACGTTCGCGCCCATCGATGCGAGCGCGCGAATCTGACCCACCGAACCGAAACCGAATTCGAGCACCTTGAGACCGTCCGCGCTCTTCAAGCCAGCCCGGCCCAGAAGTTCGAGCGGACGCACGAATGCCACGGGTGAACCGTAGCGCGTGTAGTAGAAGAACTGCTCGGTGATCTTCCGCTCGGTGAAACCGGCGCGCTGGGCGTCGCTCATGCCGGCGGCCTGCAACGGCGTCAGCGCTTCG
>CAZPUV010000058.1:0-11384 GCA_964589805.1 uncultured bacterium
CACCTCGAGATCGGAGAGCCCGATTTCGACACGCCCGACAACATCAAGGACGCGGCGGTCAAAGCCCTGCGGGACGGGTTCACACACTACGGTCCGTCGGCGGGTCTGGTGGAGTTTCGCAACGCGATCGCAGAGTACATTGCCAGGGACCGCAAGATCCACGTGGACCCGGCGCAGGTGGTCGTCACACCGGGTGCCAAGCCGATCATCTTCTTCACCGCACTCGCACTGCTCGACCCCGGCGACGAGGTGATCTACCCGAACCCCGGTTTCCCGATCTACGAGAGCATGATCGATTACGTCGGTGCCACGCGTGTTCCGATTCCGCTGCTCGAGGAGAACGGCTTCGCGTTCGACCCCGACCAGCTCGAGTCGCTGGTGACGAAGCGGACCCGGCTGGTCGTGATCAACTCGCCCCAGAATCCAACCGGCGGCATCCTCCCGCGCGAGACGATCGCGAGGCTGTGCGATCTCGCCGTGAAGCACGACTTCTACGTGCTCTCCGACGAGATCTACTCGCGCATCATCTACGATGGTGCTCACGTCACGCCCTACTCGTTCCCCGGAATGCCGGAACGGACGATCATCCTCGACGGCCATTCGAAGACCTACGCCATGACGGGATGGCGTCTCGGCTACGGCGTTTTCCCGAAGGAGATGGCGCCGAAGGTGGCCAAGCTGCAGACCAATTCCACCAGCTGCACGTGCAGTTTCACGCAGATGGCCGGCATCGAGGCGATCCGCGGCCCGCAGGACCGCGTGGATGCGATGGTCGCCGAGTTCCGCGCTCGGCGTGATCTCATCGTCGACGTGCTGATCGGGATCCCCGGGTTCCGCTGTCACCGGCCGTCGGGCGCGTTCTACGTGTTTCCGAACATCTCGGGAACCGGGAAGACGTCGAAACAGATGGAAGACCACCTGATGAACGAGGCCGGTGTGGCCGTTCTCGCGGGAACCGCGTTCGGCGCCCACGGCGAAGGGTACATCCGGCTTTCCTATGCGAACTCGCAGGCCAACATCCGCAAGGCGATCGATCGGATCGCGCAGTCACTGTAGGACAGGAGTCGTCCTTTGAAGGTTCTGGTGGTCGGTTCGGGCGGACGCGAACACGCGATCGCGTGGGCGATCCGACGCTCTCCCTCCGTGACCGCGCTCTTCGTGGCCCCCGGGAACGCGGGAACGGCGGGGATCGCCGAGAACGTCGCCATCTCCGCGGGCGACGTGGACGGGCTCGCGACCTTCGCGCGCGAGCGCGGTGTGGATCTCACCGTGGTCGGACCGGAGGCGCCGCTCAACGCCGGCGTGGTGGACCGCTTTCGCGCCGACGGCCTGGTCTGCTACGGCCCCGTGGCTCTCGCGGCGCGTCTGGAGGGGAGCAAGGCGTTCGCAAAGGAGTTCATGCGCCGGCACGGCGTTCCCACCGGGGACTTCGCCGTGTTCGAGGATGCCACGGCGGCGAAGCGCTATGCGCGCACACTCGATCTTCCCGTGGTCGTCAAGGCGGACGGGCTGGCCGCGGGCAAGGGTGTGATCATCGCGGAGACCCTCGACGAAGCGGACCGCGCCATCGATGCGATGATCGTGGAGCGGCGGTTCGGAGAATCGGGGGGACGCGTGGTGGTGGAGGAGTTCCTGCGCGGAGAGGAAGTGTCCGTGCACGCGATGTGCCACGGCGATCGCGCGCTGCTCCTCCCGGGCTCGCAGGACCACAAGCGCGCCTTCGACGGAGACGAGGGGCCGAACACCGGGGGGATGGGCGCGATCGCGCCGGTCCCGCGGGTGTCGGACGACGATCTCGAACACGTCCGACGCACGATCATCCAGCCGGTTCTGGAAGGCATGATCGCCGACGGCGTTCCGTTCACCGGAACGCTGTACGCGGGGCTCATGTGGACCCGGAACGGACCGAAGGTGCTGGAGTTCAACACCAGATTCGGCGACCCGGAGACCCAGGCATTGATGCCGCTCATCGGGGACGATGTTGCGGAGTTGTTCGTGGCCGCGGCCACGGGACGCCTTCCAGGACGGGTTCGGCTGCGGGGCGGGTCGGCGGCGACAATTGTAGTCGCCTCGAAGGGATACCCCGATCACTACGAGACCGGGTTCGCCATCGAGGGGCTGGACGAGGCCGAACGCGATGACGTCATCGTGTTTCATGCGGGAACGAAGCACGCGGCGGGCGGCCGCGTGGTCACGGCGGGCGGCCGCGTGCTCGCAGTGACCGGCCGGGGAGAGGATCTGCGCGGCGCGCTGGACGCGGCCTACGAAGGTGTCGGGCGCATACGTTTCGATGGCGCCTTCTGCCGGAGCGACATCGGACGCAGACATGTTACCGGCAGTCAACCAAGCGGACACGAAAGGACGAGACCGTAATGGCGAAGTCACCGACAGTGGCGATTCTTCTGGGAAGCAAGAACGACGAAGGCAACCTCAAGCCGACGACCGAGCTGCTCGATCGCTTCGGCGTCGACTGGGAATTGCGCGTAATCTCGGCGCACCGCCAGCCCGAGGCGCTCCACGAGTACGTCCGCGGGGCCGACCGCGGCGGAACGAAGATCTTCATCGCCGCCGCGGGGCTGAGTGCCGCACTGCCGGGCGTCATCGGCTCGATTTCGCAGCGGCCCGTGATCGGGCTGCCGATCCCCGGCGGCGCGCTCAACGGCATCGACGCGCTGCTCTCGATGGTGCAGATGCCGGGCGGCATCCCGGTTGCGACTGTGGGTGTCGGGTCGAACGGAGCGAAGAACGCGGGCATCCTCGCCGCACAGATCCTGGCGCTTTCGGACGACACCGTGGCGAAGAAGCTCGCGGCCTACCGCGAGGAACTGCGCGCAGGCTAGCGGCGATGCCTGAGAAGGGCGTGGTCGCCGGAGTCATCGGAGACGAACACACCGTCGACCTCGTCCTGCGGGTTCTGCGCGGTGGAGGCGTGGCCGTGCTTCCCACCGACACGCTCCCCGGCCTGAGCGCGATGCTCACTTCGGAAGCGGGCGTGGCGCGCGTCTCCGCGATCAAGCGCGCGCCCGGTGACCGCCGCTACATCCTGCTCGCGTCGTCCATCGAGATGGTGGACCGGTTCGTGCGCTCCTACGGGTGCGGCGACCGCGGCGTGCTCGAGCGCGCGTGGCCCGCGCCCCTCTCGGTGGTCCTGCCCGCCGCCGACGCGTGCCCCGCGTGGGTCGGTCCGACCGTGGCGATACGCGTCCCCGCCCTGGCACCCCTGCGGGTGCTGATCGAACGCCTCGGCGAGCCGATCGTCTCCAGCAGTGTCAACCGGACCGGGTTTCCACCGCTTGCCGATGCGCAGGACATCCTGCGCGAGATGGGTGGCGAGGTGGACGCAATCGTCACCGGACCGCCCGCCGGCCACACGGCCTCGACGCTCGTCGATCTCACGGGAAGGGCGCCGCGGCTCGTGCGGCGGGGAAGTTACGACTGGGACGCGGACGGGGCTGGAAATCCCTCGAAGTAGTGGTTCTTGTAGGCTTCGCAGTTGGAGCAGAGCAGGATGTCCCGGCGGCGGCCCTCGGCGAGCAGCGCGCGGTAGCGCCGGTTGAGTTCTCCGCTCCAGATCTCGAGGACGTGCTCGCGCGCGGCGTCGCCCACGACCCCGCGCTCGTGAGAATCCCAGCAACACAACGATGCCTTGCCGTTGACGAAGAAGAACATCTCCTTCAAGACCTTCTTGCACGGCCGCTGCACCGGTTGCACGCCGGGCTCCCACGGCCACAGGTACAGATCCGTCACCACGGCGATGGCTCCGGCGCGTGTCCAGAAGTCCACGAAGGCTTCCTGTTCGTGGGAGTTGTAATCCATCGCGATCATGCGCACCTCGACGTGACCCGCGCCGCCGCGCTCGCGCGCGAGTTCGACGAAGCGGCGCGTGCGTTCGACGGTGAGGTTGTAGTCCAGCCCGACGCGTGATTTCGAGAACGTCTCCTCGCTGAACCCGTCGATGGAGAAGCGGATGATGTCGATTCCCGCGTCGAGGATCTCGAGCGCCTTCTCCTCGCGCATCAGTTCGCCGTTGGTGTTGATCTCGATCTTCGCCGTGCCGTCGCCGCGGATATAGCGCATGATCTCGCCCAGCCGGTGGTCGGCGAGCGGCTCGTTGATGAGGAAGGGCCGGTAGGTCACGCCCAGCCCGCGCGTTTCGTCGATGATCTTCTTCCAGAGCCAGTCCTCCATGCGCCGCGGACGCCGTGTGAGCGTAGCGTGCGAACAGAACGGACACTCGGCGTTGCAGGCGAGCGTTGTTTCGATCTGGATGAAACTGGGGTGTGCGGGCTGAATCATCGTTCGAGCCGCACGGTGGCGGCCAGCACGGATACTACAGCCACGGGGAGAGCGCCGCCATGCATTTCTCCGTCGCACCCAGCTGCGACTCCACGTAGGCGCGGGCGGCCCCGCCGGCCCGCCTCCGCTCGGCGTCGTCGGAGAGGAAGCGGGCGAGCGCGCGGTACGCGCCCTCCTCGTCCGTGATCGCCTCCGCGCCGGCGAGTTCCACCAGGCGCAGCGCCTCGAACGAATTCGTGTGCCGGGGGCCGAACACCACCGGGATACCGGCGATCGCAGGCTCGATCACGCTGTGGACGCCGGTCGAAAACGCACCCCCGACGTAGGCGACGTGCGCGTGGCGATACGCCTCGGCGAGAACGCCCACGACGTCCACCACGACCACGCGCGCGCTGGCGCGACCGCCGCCGCTCAGCGCGCGCGCTTCGAAGCCCCGGTCGGCCGCCCAGCGGATCAGTTCGGCGACGTGGGCCTCACCGGGTTCGTGGGGAACCAGTACGACGCGCAGGCCGTCGATTTCTCCCAGCAGGCGCGCGATCGCGGGGAGCAGGCGTGTTTCGTCCGCGGGCCACGTGCTCCCCGCGATCAGCGTGAGCGCCCCGTCGTCGGGGAGATCGATCGTCGTCGACGAACGACGTTCCCAGCGCTCCATCACGCGGTCGAAGCGCGTGTCTCCCGCCACCGAGATGCCCGTATGACCCGGCGCACAGCGTGCGAAGCGTTCGGCGTCGGCATCGCTGATCGCGAGGATGCGCGCGATGCGCCGGTAGATGTCGCGGTACAGCCAGCGCGCGGGCCACCCGAGCCGCCTGGACGACGGGCTCAGCGTGGCGTCGATCAGCACGATGGGGATGCCCCGCGCGTTCGTCTCCCACACCAGGTTCGGCCACAGGTCGAACTTCACGGTCACCAGCAGCCGCGGGTGCGCCTTCGCGACGCAGAAGCGCATGGCGCCGGAAAGGTCGAAGGGCAGGTAGTCGATGAAACGGATCGCACCCGTTCCCGGGGTCTCTCTCCTGCGCGCGAAGTTGTACCCGGATGGCGAGGCGAACGTGACCATCACGGGGATGTCGGGCCGCGCGCGTTCCAGCGCCGTGATCACGGGCCGCGCCTGCTCGAATTCGCCGACGCTCGCCACGTGGAACCACACCGGCCGGGCCGCGAGCGAGCGCTCGAGTTCGCGCCAGCGCCCGCGATAACCGGAGCGGCCCGCGACGGCCTGCCGCATCTTGGGCAGGAAGAGCGCGGCCGCGTGTGCGCCCGCGACGGCGACGGGCACGAGCAGGTTGTATGCAGCGCGCGGCGCACTCATCCGCTGCGTCGCACCGTCCCGCCCCCACCCGCGAGCACGTCCGTGACGGTCTCGAGCACGGTTTCGGCGGTGATGGCCGTGAGGCATTCGTTGCTGCCCCGCGGGCAGGGGACCGCCCCGTTGCGCGAGCACGGGCGGCACGCGAGCGCGCGCTCGACCACACGGCTCGACGCGAGCGCGGGGAAGTAGCCGAAGGACTCGACGGTCGGACCAAAGAGCGCCACCACCGGAACGCCGACCGCTTCGGCGAGGTGCATGAGGCCGGAGTCGTTTCCCACGAAGACGCGGCAGCGGGCGATGTGGGCGGCCGTGTGCATGAGAGGCATCGAGCCAGCGAGGTCCAGCGCGCGGTTTCCGAGCGCGGCGGCGATGGGACCGGTCTCGTGGCGGTCGCGGTCGTCGCCGACGAGAACGATGTCGTGGCCGCCTTCGGCGAGGCGTTCGCACAGCTCGCCGAACCGCGTCCACCGCTTGGCGGGCCAGCGGCTTCCGGGTGCGACCGCGATCGCCCCCGGCGGCACCACGCGCGCGGCCGCGGCGGCGGCTTCGGCGGGGATCGAGAGCCCGCCGGGGCGGAGCGCCGTGACGGGGACGCCGGCCGGTTCGAGCAGGGCCGCATAGCGCTCGAGCATCGTGGGCAGGCGCGCGGCGCGCTTGAAGACGATCAGCCCGAGCCGCTCGCGCGTGTGCTTGCGTATGCGCGCCGCACTGCCGCCCGCCCGCCACGCAATCAGGCGGCTGCGCCAGCTCGCGTGCGCGTCCACCACCACGTGACCGGAGACTCGGAACGCCCGGGCGATGCGGAAAAGATCCGCGACGGACGCGCGCGGCTCGATGGCCACGACGCGATCCACCCCCTCCGCGGAGGCGAAGAGGTCCGTGTACGCGCGCTTGGTCAGCACGACAACCTCCGCGGCTCCCGACCGCTTCGCGTGCGCGAGCAGCGGACAGAGGAGAATGCAGTCACCCAGCGAACTGAATCGAATGAAGAGGAGTTTCACGCCCTGGTACAACCTCCATGGCCTTCGCGCTTGACAGCGCGCGAATCCGGCGGGGACACTCGCGGTGAACTATAGCGTAAAACGCCCGTCACGGAGACGTTGTTTCGTGGCGGCGTTCTCGGAGCGGCGACCCGATATGAAGGACGGACTCGGAGCGAGAATCAAGCGGCTGCGCCTCGCGCGGGAGCTCACGCTGAAGCAGGTGGGCGCAAAGGCGGGGGTGTCACCGACGCACCTGTCGGAAATCGAGCGCGGCAGGACGTCGCCGACGGTCGGGGCACTGCTGCGCATTGCGACCGCGCTGGGCGAGGAGGCGTCGCGGCTGATCGACGAGGCCCGGCCCCCGGCGGTCGCGCTGGTACGAGCCGGCGACCGGCGGGAGCTGGTTGAGAACGGCGTGACCGTGCAGTGTGTCACCGGCCCGATCGCTCCGCGCGATCTCTCGATGACCGAACTGGAGGTCCCGCCGGGCGGGGCCGTACCCAGGTTCGCATGCGGGGGCGAGGAGTTCATGCTCGTGCTCGGCGGTGCGGTCGACGTGACGCTCGCCGGGGGCAGTGTCACGTTGCGCGCGGGGGACGCGGTGCACTGCACGAGCGAGGACTGCGGCGCCATCGTCAACCGGGGCGATGTGCCGGCGCGTGTGATCTGGGTTGCGTCACCGGCCGCGGCGCTCTAGCGCGCCGAACGAAGTACGCGAGCGCGAAAGGAATGCACGTGGATGCTCGAAGTCTCGGGGCGCGCATCAAACGCGTCCGCCAGGATCGCGGACTCACGCTGAAGGCTGTCGAGGCTGCGTGCGGCGTGTCGGCGACGCACGTCTCCGAGATCGAGCGCGGGGCCGCGTCTCCCACCGTGGGTGCGCTGGCGAGAATCGCGCGCGCGCTGGGCAAGCGTCCGGGGTTCTTCCTCGAGGAGAACGAGATCGGAGACGTGTCGCTCGTCGCGCGCCAGAATCGCGTGCGGGAAACCGTGGGGTCGGGGAGCGCGGTGATCGAGCGGCTCACGGCGGGGGTGCCGGGAGGCCGCCTGCAGGTGACGCAGGTGACGCTCGCCCCGGGCCGGAGTCACCGCGGCAGCGCGCACGCGCACGACGGCGCGGAAGCAATCGTGATCCGGGAAGGGCGCGTGCGGGTGACCGTGGGCGGGAAGGTCCACGACCTCTCCGCCGGCGACGCCATTCATTTCGACGCCTCGCTCGAGCACGCGTACACCAACGGATCGCGTGACGACGCCGCAATCCGGCTCTGGGTCGCGTCGCGACGCGACGCGGTCTGACCGGGTTCTTTTTGTTTTGACACCTTTTCCCGACCCCTTCTATGCTCGGTCCGCCGTGCGACGCGCGGCGCAGGAGGGAGAGACAGGCCATGGCGGATGCTTCTCGCGATGAAATCCTCTTCATGCAGGTCGTGGCGATGTTTCAGTACGCGGCGATGCAGCAGATGGGGAAGGTTGCGAGCCCGGTCAGCGGCAAGATCGAGCGCGACCTGAAGCAGGCGCGCGCATCCATCGACATCGTGGAGACGCTCCAGCGCAAGACCGAAGGAAACAGATCCACGCGCGAGTCGGAGTTCCTGGACAAGGTGCTCTTCGAGCTCCGGATGAACTACGTGGACGAGGCGAAGCGCGGCGACCAGGAAGAAGAGGAGAAGGAAGACACGAAGGACAGGAGAGAGGACGCCGCCGGGACCCCGGAGGACTAGGGCGGCAGGAGGGGGTTTTCTGGAGCTTTTCTTGCATTACCCCCGAGTTCTACGCCGGTGATTCTGCCAGGAAGGAGACGGTTCGATCATGCGCGGTCGTATTCGTGCGCTATGCGCCGGTTCGCTTCTGATCGCCGCTGCGTGTTCCCTGTGGTTCCCGCAGATGGCCGCGGCCAGTGCCGCCTATAATGGAACCCGGGGGCTGCTGCGGACCCGGGCGGCCGATACCTATCGCAAGGGGACGCTCAGTTTCCAGCTTTCCACCAATTACGGAAAGCAGGACGACGAGCGCCTCACGCCGGGTGGTTTTTTCCCGCTCGCGGATTCCCTCAAGGGCGACGCGATCGTGGATTATCACACGTTCATCACGCGGGCGTCGGCGACGTACGCCCTGAGCGATTTCTTCGAGATCGCTGCCAGTCTCGACGTGCGCAGCTGGGTGAGGACGGTGCAGGACAAGGGCGGTCACGACCTCGACAGCCACACGCGTGGCGGGCTGGGGGACACCGACGTTTCCGCCAAACTCTCCATTCCCATTCCCGGGGACAGGCTCAAGCTGGGCGGCTATGGCAACGTCAGCTTCGCGACCGGCAGCAAGGAGCGCCGGTTCACCACCGAGTCCAACGACATCACGGTGGCGGGGCTCGCGACGCTGGACTTGAGCGACATGCAGACCTTCGTTCCCACGCGCATCCACGTCAACGCGGGGTACCGTTTCAACACGAACGAAGAGCGTGGTTACGGCATCTTCGATCCCGAATCCCCGGATTCGTCGGGATTCAATCCTCCGGGATACCCGGCGACGCCGGCGAGTGAGAACGACTCCTACAACGACAACTTCCTGTTCAACGCGGCCATCGAGTTTCCCGCGCCGCAGGTGACGTTCTTCGTGGAGTTCGACTGGCAGAACCTCCTGAACGTCGATGTGCCCGCCGGTTCGAACTTCAGCGCGAGCACATACACGCTCTCACCGGGCGTCGAGTTCAAGGGCAAGGGCTCGTCCCTCGAACTGGGCGCGGACATCAACCTCAATTCCGGCGACAAGCCGGCGGGAATCGATCCCCCCGACTGGGGGCTGTGGATTGCGTTCAACTACGTGGGCGAGGTCGTGCCGCGCGACAGCGACCGGGACGGCATCGCCGACCCGAACGACGGCTGCCCGGACCAGCCGGAGGACTTCGACGGCTTCCAGGACGAGGACGGCTGCCCCGACCTCGACAACGACGCCGACGGGCTGCCGGACAAGGACGACATGTGTCCGGATCTGGCGGAGGACTACGACAGCTTCCAGGACGGCGACGGGTGTCCGGATCTGGACAACGACCAGGACGGAATCCCGGATGCCAGGGACAAGTGCCCCAACGAGCCCGAGGATTTCGACGGCGACATGGATGACGACGGGTGTCCGGATCTGGTGAAGGACAGCGACAACGACGGCGTTCCCGACGATCTCGACCGCTGTCCGCTCCAGGCGGAGGACTTCGACGGCTACCAGGACGACGATGGTTGCCCGGATCTGGACAACGACCTCGACGGCATCCCCGACGCGGTCGACAAGTGCCCGAACCAGCCGGAGACCTTCAACGGCGTGGACGATGAGGACGGATGTCCGGACGCCAGGGAGATCCAGAAGCAGTTCGTGCTGCGCGGCATCGGTTTCGAGAGCGGCAGCGCGGCGCTGACACCCGACTCGTACGCGGTGCTCGACGAGGTCATCGCATCGATGAACGCGTATCCCGAGGCGCGCCTCGAGATCCGCGGGCACACCGACAGCCAGGGGCCGGCCAATTTCAACCTCGAACTGTCGCAGAAGCGAGCCGAGTCGGTCCGCCAGTACCTCGTCAATGGCGGCGTCGACCCGTCGCGGCTCACATCCATCGGTGTGGGCGAGGAAGAGCCGATCTCTTCCAACGCGACACCGGACGGCCGCGCGCAGAACCGGCGCATCGAGTTCCGGCGGCTGCAGTAGCCGGTCGCCCGGAGAGCGCCAGCAACAACACGGGGCCCGTCATGCGACGGGCCCCGTTTTTCTTGTGGCTCGACGGGGGCGTACCGGGGCAGTGAGACCCGGGACTCAGGACGCCTTCGCGCGCTCCCAGTAGACGTCCATCTCGGCGAGCGTCATGTCCTGGAATCGCTTTCCGTCGGCGCGGATCATCGCCTCCATCGCCTCGAAGCGCCGGATGAACTTCGAGGTCGAGCGCTGCAGCGCTTCGTCCGCGTCGATCTTGAGGAAGCGGCTCACGTTCGCGGCGGCAAACAGCACGTCGCCCGTCTCGTCGTCGATTTCGGCGCGGTCTCCGGAGCGCAGCGCGGCCTCCAGCTCGTCGATCTCTTCGCGCAGTTTGGCGATGACCGGGTGTGTCTGGTCCCAGTCGAATCCCACCGACGCGGCGCGATCCTGTATCTTCACCGCGTGGCGCAGCGGGGGAAGGTTGCCGGCGACCCCCTCGAGTGCGCCCTGGTTGCGTCGCTCGCGCTCGGCCGCCTTGCTGCGCTCCCAGTGCACGAGGCTCTCCTCGCGGGTGTCAGCGGTCGCGTCGCCGAACACGTGCGGGTGTCTTCCCTTGATCTTGTCGTGGGCGTGCGTCGCGACCCGCGCGAGCGTGAAGCCGGGATCGCTCTCGCGGCGGATCGTGAGCGCGAAGCAGAGCAGAAACAGGACGTCGCCCATTTCGTCGAGCACGTCGTCCGGGCCGTGGTGGGTTCCCGCCCATTCGAGCTCGTACGCCTCCTCGATCAGATCCGAGAGCACGTCGTCGAGGCTCTGGGCACGGTCCCACGGGCAACCGTCCTCGCCGCGCAGGCGCGCGATGAGAACGAACAGTTGCTCGAGCGATCCTGCGTCGTCAGCGGTCATCGGGCGATCATAGGTTTCGGCGCGCCACCGCTTCAAGGCAAAGTTATGGCTTGCCCAACGCGGCGCAGGGCGGCTACAATTCACAGTTTCCTCCCCGCCGCGGCCGCCGGGCCGCGAGGCACGCGAGCCATGACAGACAGCATCGTCGTGCGAGGCGCACGGCAACACAACCTCAAGAACATCGACGTCGAGATCCCCCGGGGAAGCCTCAC
>CAZPUV010000059.1:0-11295 GCA_964589805.1 uncultured bacterium
GTCGCGGCGCGAGGCCCTGTACTCCGCCTCGAGCATTCCTCCCAACGGACAGAACCACCCGCGCTTCGTCAACGAGCCGCTGACAAGACTCCTCAGGATGGGCAGCACGGAGACGGACGAGACCCGGCGCGAAGAGATCTACCGGCAGGTGCAGGAGATCCTGGTGGACGAAATGCCCGTCATCCCTCTGTTCTGGTACACCGCCATCGACCCCGTGACCGAGCGACTCCGGAACTTCCGCCCCAATGCGACCCAGTCCGCCGACACGTGGAACGCGGCCGACTGGTATCTCGTTCCCGACGGCCGCCAGCTCTCGGCGCGCTGAACGCGTGGTTGCGGGTTCCTTCCCGACCTTCCCCGGCCTGCCCGGCGGTGCTTTCCCGCTCCCGAAGCCACCGGAAGTTGGTACGAAACTCGCACACCCGGGTCGGACTCATGCCGTGCGTGGAAGGGGACACACGCTAACTATATACATCGAAGGGCGTTATGGCGATGCTCCGGTTCTTCATCCAGCGGTCGCTCGCGGTCATCCCGCTCGTCCTGCTCGTATCCCTGATCTGTTTTGCACTGATGCAGGTGGTACCCGGCGGGCCCGCAGGCATGATGACGGACAACCCCATGATTGGACCCGACGACAGCGCGCGCATCCACGCCAACTTCGGCTTCGATCGTCCCGTTCTCGTCCAGTACGGCATGTGGCTCAAACGCGTGCTGTTCCACGGTGATTTCGGGCATTCGCACGTCACCGGCGAGCCTGTTCTCGCGATGATCTGGCAACGGCTGCCTGCGACGGTCGAACTCATGGGCGCGGCTTTCATCCTGGCGTTCCTGTTCGGTCTGTCCGGCGGCATCGTCGCGGCGCTCAAACGCTACACGAAGTACGACTCCGTCATCATGCTCGTGACGCTGCTCGGGATCTCGATCCCGGTGTTCTGGCTTGGCCTGATGTCGATGATGTTGTTCACGGTGAAGTGGCGGTTGCTCCCGTCCACGGGGATGTTCTCGCTCGGCATGCCGTTCTCCGTGCTGGATCACCTCCAGCACCTCCTGATGCCCGCTCTGGTTCTATCGCTGCTGTTCATCGCCAGCTGGAGCCGTTATATGCGGGCGAGCCTTTCGGACGTTCTTTCGCGCAACTACATCAACGTTGCGCGCGCCAAGGGCGCGTCTTCGAACAGCGTCGTATTTCGACATGCGGTTCGGAATGCCGCCATACCGGTCCTGACCGTCATCGCGCTCAATCTGCCCGCCCTGTTCACGGGTTCCATCATCACGGAGACCATATTCGCGTGGCCGGGCATGGGACGACTGTTCTACGACGGGCTGCTGCGCCAGGACTACACGCGTCTCATGGGAATCATTTTCATCGCTTCGGCCCTGATTGCGGTGCTCAACCTGATCGCAGATACGATCTATGGCATACTCGACCCCCGTATTAGACTCGCCCGCCAGTGACCGGCGGACGAAGACGGCCGCCGTGCAGACTGTCTACCCGCTGCGCGAGCCGTTTCGGTCCGCGCCGGTCTCGACCGCACGCGGCGACCGCAACAGCGTTTCTCTCGCGCTGAAGCGGAGTCCGCTGGCGTACGTCGCCTTCATCGTCATGGGCCTGATCATCCTCGGGGCCGTGTTCGCGCCGCTCATGAGTCCGCACGACAAGGACAGGATCGATCTGACGCAGCAGTACCTCGCTCCGTCTCTGGACCATCCGTTCGGCACGGATGATCTGGGGCGGGACATCTTCGTCCGGGTGATGCACGGCGGCCGGATTACGCTTGCGGTCGGATTGCTCGCGATGATGGTGGCGCTGCTGATCGGCGTGACCCTCGGCGGCATTGCCGGCTACTACGGCGGCTGGATCGACAACGCGCTGATGCGCGTGGTCGACCTCATGCTGGCGGTTCCGGTGTTCTTCGTGATCCTCTTCGTGTCGAGTGTGGTGCCTCCGAAATCGGCCATCCTGGTCGTGTGTCTGATGATCGGTTTCACCCAGTGGATGGAGGTCGCGCGCCTCGTGCGTGCCGTCGTGATTACGACCCGGGAACACGAATTCGTGGACGCCGCGCGGAGCCTCGGCCTCCGGGACCGGAGGATCCTGGTTCGACACCTCCTCCCGCACACCTCGGCCCCGGTGCTCGTGGCCGTGACGCTCGGTCTGGCCCAGGCCATCATCATCGAGAGCGGCCTGTCGTTTCTGGGATTCGGCGTGCAGCCGCCCACCCCGAGCTGGGGGGCCATGCTGCAGAACGCGCAGAGTTACCTCAGCGACTGCCCGTGGATCGCGCTGTTCCCCGGTCTGATGATCTTCCTCACCGTCGTCTGCTGCAACATCCTCGCGGACTTCATCGGGGACGCCATGAGTCAGATGCGCGCCACCCCGCGCTGACCGGGACGGCGCTCCCTCGTGCGGTCGATTTGAAGTTGCAGCCCGCTGGCCCGTGGAGTATTCTGACCCCGCTTCGAATCGCGTATCCTGTTTTGATTGTTAGTATTACGCTCGCGGGGGCGCACCAGGCATGAAGAGACGGGCTCACGGCATCGGTCTGCTCTCGGGTGGACTGGACTCGGCGCTGGCCGCCAGAGTCGTCCACGAAGCCGGAGCCGACGTAACCTGCCTGCACTTCGTCACCGGATTCTGCATTACCGGGCATCACAGCCGCGTTGGACGGCGGGACAAACCGGTCGCGAACCCCGCCCTCCAGGTCGGGTCACGCAACGACATCCGGGTGGAACTGGTCGACGTTGCGCACGACTACCTGTCCATGGTTCTGGCACCGCGACATGGCTACGGCGCGCACATGAATCCGTGCATCGACTGCCGCCTGTTCATGATCGCGCGGGCGCGGGCCTACATGGAATCGGTGGGCGCGGACTTCGTCTTCACCGGCGAGGTGCTCGGGCAGCGGCCGCTGTCGCAGCGCAGGGCGGCCATCGATCTGATCGGGCGCGAGTCCGGCCTCGAAGGCCGCCTGCTGCGCCCGCTCTCCGCACAGTTCTTCCCGCCGACCGAGGTCGAACTGGACGGGCGGGTCGACCGCGCGAAGCTGCTCGGACTGACCGGGCGGAGTCGCCGCCCGCAACTCGAACTCGCCCGGAAATACGGTCTCACCGGTTTCTCGTCGCCCGCGGGCGGCTGTTGCCTTCTCGCCGATCCCGGGTATGCGAGGCGGCTGCGCGATCTGGTGAAGAACCGCGGGGCGGACCAGATCACCATGGAAGACGTGTATCTCCTGGGCGTGGGAAGGCACTTCCGTCTCTCGCGGAGCCTCAAGGTGATCGTCGGCCGCAACGAAACCGAGAACCGGTTTCTCGAGCCCTACGCCCGCACCGGCTGGAGCGCCCGCGCCGCCGGGGGCACCGGCCCCACCGCGATCGCGACCGGCGGGCTGGGAGAATCGGAGGCGGAAGCGACCGCCGCGATCGTGGCGCGTTACGGGAATGCGCACGGCCGGGACGCAGTCCCGGTGGAACTGCGCCGCGGCGAGGATCGCCGGACCATTCGCGTGATGCCGGCGGAGGACGCGTGGCTGGCGGAGGTGCGGGTTTGAACAACGGGGCGTGGTCGTCGTGAACTCCGGTCTGTGGACAGCCCTGTTCGCGCTGGTCGCCGCCGTCGCGACTGCAGCCGGGGGTTACCTGGCGACGCTGCCGGGCACGCTCTCGCGGCAGAGGCTGAGCCACATGATCGCGTTCGGCGCCGGCTACATCCTCGCCGCTGCGCTGGTGAGCCTCATGCCCGAGAGCATCGCGCTCGTGTCGAGCGCGCCGCTGTGGATCCTCGGCGGGTACGCGCTCGCCCATCTGTTCGAGCACACGTTCACGTCCCACTTCCACTTCGGCCACGAGACCCATGCCGAGCACGTGATCGCCCCGGGGGTCAGCAGCGCGGCACTGGTCGGGCTCGGCCTGCACGCCTTCTTCGACGGCGTTGCCATCGCCTCGGGGTTCATGGTGACGCCGAGCCTCGGGGTGCTGGTGGCGCTGGCCGTCGTCCTCCACAAACTGCCCGAGGGGGTCACGATCTCGTCCCTGATGCTGGCGGCGGGCCGGGACCGCCGATCCGCGCGGTACGGGGCGGTTCTGCTGGCGGTTTCGACCCTCCTGGGCGCGGCGGCCATGTCGGTGGTCGGCGGGGGGTTGAAGGGGATCGGGCTGGCGTTGTCCTGTGGAATCGCCCTCTACGTCGCGGCCACGGACCTCATGCCGGAATTCAACCAGCATCCCGAACGCAGTTATTCCGTGACGGCCCTGGCGGGGGTGCTGCTATACTTCGGGGTTCACAGCTTCATGGGATGGATCGGGATTCACTGACGTCATGAGCAACACGGATTATCTGGTCGTACTCATCACCGCGCCAACGGCGGCCGACGCACGGAAGATCGCCCGCGTGCTGGTGGAGGAGCGGCTGGCGGCCTGCGTGAACATCCTGCCCGAGTGCCGGAGCGTCTACCGCTGGGACGACGACGTGGTGGAGGAAGCCGAGGCCATGATGATCGCGAAGACGGCCCGGGAGTTCTTCCCGCAGCTCGCCCGGCGCGTGAGCGAGATCCACCCCTACGCCGTGCCCGAGGTGGTGGGGCTTCCCGTGATCAAGGTGACCGAACCGTACCGGCGCTTCCTGGCCGATGGAGTCGGTGGGGAAGGGCGGGGGCCCCGTTGATCTATTCCAGACGCAGGGTGGTGGTTACAGCCGCGTCCACCAGCGTCCCGACCACGGCACCGACCGCTGTGACGAGCGCCCGGCCCAGCGTCGCGGCCACCCGTGCGCTGCGCCGAACCGACTGGACGACCGCCCCCGGCCCGGAGTCGCAGATCACGCCCCGTTTGCAGGTAACCGGAACACGATGCCATTCGATGTGATCGAGCGGTACCGTGACGTCGATCGTAACGCCTGGAATGACCGCGATCGACTGCTCCGCCCGGGCCTTTGCCGCCCGGTCGCAGGCATACACGGATGAATGGACGCCGACGGCGATTCCCACGACGGTTCCGAGGGCGATGCCCAGTGCCAGCCTCTTCATCGCACACCTCCTTGTGCATGGACTACGCCCTGACCTCCGGACGGGTTCCGGGCGATCTTGATGTCCTGTATCTTGGACGGGTGGGCGCTGGGTCGCGTTGCAATTTTCTTTGCCGGTCCGGGAGGCCCGCGTGAAGCTCCCGGCGATCGGCCTCGCGCTCAGCGGCGGGACCGCGAAGTCCGTGACCCACGTCGGGGTCATCAAGGCCCTCGTCGAGGCTGGGATACCCATTGCATACGTATCGGGTACGAGCGGCGGCAGCATCGTCGGGACGATGTACGCGTCGGGGATGCCGATCACGACCATGGAGGCCGTCGCGACGACGATGAGCTGGCGCAAGCTCGTCAGCCTCCGCCTGACCCGGATGGGGTTCATCTCCAGCGAGCGAATCGAGGAGTTCGTCACCGAGACGATCGGCCATCTCCGTTTCGAGGACATGGCGATTCCCTGCGGGGTGGTGGCGACGAACCTGGTCACGGGCGACCGGAAGATCTTCCGCGAGGGACCCGTGGCGCGCGCGGTGCGCGCGAGCTGCAGCATTCCGCAGATCTACCTGCCGGTCGAGATTGAAGGTGAGTATTATGTCGATGGCGGGTTGTCCGAGTACCTTCCCGTCGAGACGGCGCAGGCGCTGGGCTCCGAGTTCACCATCGCGTCGCACCTGGCACCGGTCGATCCGACATACCGCCGGCCGAGCAACATCCTGCAACTCGTCGTCCAGGTGACCGGGCTCATGGCGCGCAAGAACTTCCCGCTCTCGGAGCAGAAGGCGGACTTCGTGATCCACCCGAACGTGGACGCGTACAGCTCGTTCGATTTCGATCACTCCGCGGAGATGATCGAGATCGGATACGACGCCACCAAGCGGGTTGTCGCCGATCTCAAGGAAACATGGCAGCGGGCCGGGGGACTCGGCCCCCGGATCGCGCGGAAACTTCTGGGTGAGTGATCATGCCGGGTTCGCGCCCGATCGCCCTCCTGACCGACTTCGGTGAGGGAGACTTCTACGCGGGAATTCTCCGCGCCGTCATCGCGTCGTCTGCTCCTGCCTCGCGCCTCTTCGATCTTTCCCACGGCGTGGCGTCCCACGATGTCAATCTTGCGAGTTACGTTCTCGCGCTTTCGCTCGATTATCTCCCGGTCGATGCCGTGGTCGTGGCCGTGGTCGATCCGGGTGTCGGCGGGGCGCGACGGGCGCTCATCGCGGAAGTCGACACGCGGGCCGTCGTCACGCCGGACAACGGTCTCGTGAGCGATGTCCTCGCGAGCGGCGCACCCGCGCGCATCGTCGCGATCGACGACAGTCTGGCCGCGCGCGCAACCGGAAGCCGGGTCCGGGGTGCCACCTTCCACGGGCGGGACGTGTTTGCACCCGTGGCGGCGGCGCTGGCTCGCGGCGCTGGCGCCGGCGATTTCGGGGTGGAGGCCGGTGGCGTGGTGATGCTGCGCGACGTGCCGAGTGTTTCCATCGACGCGGGGCGCGTCACCGGGACGGGCCGCATGATCGATCATTTCGGGAACATCCTCACCGACATCACCCGCGGCGTGGTCGAGCGCGTGTTCGGAACGGCCCCGTGCCGGGTTTCGGTCAACGGCGTGGACGCCGGACCCCTGCGGCGGACATACGGGGATGGCGAACGCGGCCGCCTGATCGCGATCGTCAACAGCTGGGACCGCGTCGAAGCCGCCGTGCGCGAGGGAAGCGCCGCGCGCCGTTTCGCGGGGCTGGAACCGGGCGCGATCCGTTTCGAATTGAGGTCCGCCGATGCGGATTGAGCGGAAGGGACCCAACCTCTGGGAGATCCCGCGCGAAGGGGGCATGCGCGTTCCGGGCCGAATCCTCGCGAGCGACCGGTTGATGGCGGACATTCGCGACGACGTCGCGGTCGAGCAGGTGGCGAACGTCGCCCACCTGCCGGGCGTGGTCGGGTACTCGTGGGCGATGCCCGACATGCACATGGGCTACGGCTTCCCGATCGGAGGCGTTGCGGCCACGGCGTTCGACGAGGACGGGGTGATCTCGCCGGGAGGCGTTGGATACGACATCAACTGCGGTGTGCGACTCGTTGCTTCCCGACTGACCCGCGAGGAAGTGCTGCCCCGGATCGATCGGATCGTGCAGCGGTTGTACGCGACACTGCCGTGCGGCCCGTCCCCGCACGAGTCGGGAATGGGGAGTCTCAGCGCCGTCGAGACCGCGAAGGTCCTGCGCGCCGGCGCGCGGTTCGCGGTGGAAAGAGGATTCGGTCGCGACAGCGATCTCGAATACTGCGAGGAACAGGGTGCCATGCGGGACGCCGATGCGGGGCAGGTGTCGCCGCACGCGATCGAGCGTGGGCGGCGCCAGCTCGGTTCGGTGGGTTCCGGCAATCACTTCGTCGAGGTTGGATACGTCGAGGAAGTCTTCGATCCCGCGGCGGCGCGCGTGCTGGGACTCGAAGCGGGCGTTGTCACCGTGCTGATCCACTGCGGCTCGCGCGGACTCGGTCACCAGGTGTGTACGGACTTCCTGCGCGAGATGAACCAGACCAGGTTCTCGTTCACGCTGCCGGACCGGCAGCTGGCCGCCGCGCCGCTCGACTCCGACCTGGGGAGCCGCTACCTCGGAGCGATGCGCGCGGCCGCGAATTTCGCGTGGGCGAATCGCCAGGTGTTGATGGTGATGGCCGAGCGCGCGATCGCCGGGGTGTTCGACAGCACGCCCGACCACCTGGGCTTCCATCTCGTCTACGACATTTCGCACAACATCGCCAAGATCGAGGAACACGTCGTGAACGGCGTGCCGCGCAGAGTGTGCGTGCACCGCAAGGGCGCCACCCGGGCGCTCCCGCCCCGCGACGAACGCGTGCCGGCCGCGTACCGCGGGATCGGCCAGCCGGTTCTGGTTCCCGGGGACATGGGGACGGCCTCGTACGTGTGCGCGGGCGCGTCCGTCGCGGACGAACACCCGTTCCACTCGAGTTGTCACGGCGCCGGGCGGCGACTGTCGAGGCGCTCGGCCGTCAAACGGGGTGCGGGGCGCTCGATCGTCGACGAACTCCGGCGCCGGGGCGTGGTGGTCATGGCCCGGGACAAGCGGACACTGTCCGAAGAGATGCCGGAAGCGTACAAGGACGTTTCGGAAGTGGTCGACACGCTGCACGACGTCGGGCTGGTCCGCAAGGTCGTGCGGATCCGCCCGATCGGCGTGATAAAGGGCTAGCCGGGGCGCGGATTTTTGGGGCTTCAAGGCGCCGGAAGCTTGCGCTATGATGACCCGCCTGAAGAGGTGCCTGAACGCCCAGGCCCGTGGCCGGGTCGCTCGACCCGGCGTTCCCGAATCGCATCGCGAGCAGAACTTCGGTGTGCCGCCCGCTGATCGCGCGGCCGCGCGCCGTCGAAGGGCAGAGGAGAATTGCAGGATGAAACGAGTCCTTCTAGCAGCCGCCTTGCTGGCCCAGATTGCCACGTCGGCGGGTGACGTTTACGCGCAGAGCGAGGAGCCCCAGTACCTCCGGCTTCCGCACCGCTTCCATATCTTCTTCGAGGGCGGCGGTGCTCTTCCCTACAGCCCCGGTGTCTGGAACGACCAGTGGAACGCGTCGTTCGAACTGGGAATCGGCGCAGGCCTTTCGATCTTCCCCTGGCTGGAAGTCAACGCCGGCCTGGCGAGGACTTCTTACGGCGTCAACAAGATGGAATCGAAGACCGTGCTGCGTTACCAGGGGATCGGGGCGATCGAGGGCGGATCGATTTCCACGCAGGTGTTCTACGGGTCGGCGCGGTTCATCGCCGTGCCGAAGTCGCGTACGAACCCGTTCGTGGAGGCGGCGGTGGGTTACTTCAAGACCACGGCCGACGACCTGGTGATCGAGGATGATCCCGCCTTCAAACTGCAGAATTCCATGAAAGACGCCAGCGGCCTCTCGATCGCGCCGTCGGCGGGTATTCAGTACGCCCTCGGGGACCACTGGACCGCATACACGCGATTCACCTACATGGTGAACTTCTCGGATTCGTTCGACCCCGGGAGTCTGCTGACACCCAGGGGTGAAACCCGGGAGGCTTCGGGGGGAGACCAGATCATCGAGACCATCAGCGTGGGCGTCTTCCTGCGGTTCTAGACCGCCGTACTGGTGACGGAACCACCGGAGGCATCCGGCTCATGTCGAAAGCGAACTCCCAGCAGCACACCGGACTCATAACCATCGAGCGGCATATCCTCATGGAGCAGGAGCGGTTTCCGGACTCGACCGGTTCGCTGACCAACCTTCTCTACGATCTTGCACTCGCCGGGAAACTGATCGCCAGCCGCACGCAGCGCGCCGGACTCGCCGACATCCTCGGCTCCGCGGGTCACCAGAACGTCCAGGGCGAAGAGGTCCAGAAGCTCGACGTATACGCGCAGCGGACGATATACCAGCTCACGGACCACACCGGCCGCCTGTGCTGCATGGCGTCGGAGGAAGAAAAGGAGATCATCCCGATTCCGGAGGCGTATCCCAGGGGCGACTACGTGCTGGTGTTCGATCCCCTCGATGGATCGACGAACATCGACTACAACGTCGCGGTGGGCACCATCTTCGCGATCTTCCGCCGCAAGACGAAATCGGGGCCGGGGACCGTGGAGGACGTCCTGCAGAGCGGCCGCGAAATCGTAGCCGGGGGCTATCTCGTCTACGGGTCCAGCACGATGCTGGTGTACACGACGGGGCACGGCGTCAACGGCTTCACGCTGGATCCAAGCATCGGGGAGTTCCTCCTGTCGCATCCCAACGTGCGCATTCCCGACAAACCGAAGTACTACAGCGTCAACCAGGGAAACGACATGTTCTGGACCGAGGGGGTGCGCCGCTACACGCGCTGGCTGCAGGGCGGGGAGGGGAATTCACGCGCGTTGTCGCTGCGCTACATCGGTTCGATGGTCGCCGACGTTCATCGCACGCTCTTCGGCGGGGGCGTGTTCTTCTACCCCGCGGACACGAAGGATCCCCGGAAGCCGGAGGGGAAACTCCGGCTGCTCTACGAAGCCGTTCCCATGTCGTACGTGATCGAACAGGCGGGCGGCTACGGCTCTACCGGAAGGGGCCCGGTGCTCGACGTGGAGCCGGGTTCGCTGCACCAGCGCACGCCGGTGTTCGTGGGGAACCGCGATGTCGTGGAGAAGGCGGAGGAGTTCATCGCGAAGTACGACGGCTGAGCCGGCCGTCATCAGCTCACGAACTGTGCCACGAAATGACGGGGATCGAGCGGCTCTCCACTCGCGCGCCGCACGAGTTCATCCCATCGATAACGCTTGCCCGGCGCGAACACGCGCTCGCGCAGGAACATGCCGACCGCCTTCTCTCCCACGATCGAACGGCGGGTTTCTCCGTTTCCGAACACTCCCGCGTGAATCGCGCTGTCCAGCTGCGACGCGAACAGTTCTCCGAGCATGTAGTTGTGGTAGTACACGGGAGCCGACACCACGTGGATCTTTGCCGCCCAATCGGGTTCATCCCGGTCCTCGGGGCGGGGTACGAGCTGGAAATACTCCACCAGTTCCCACCAGAGCCCGTTGAGATCGCGCGAGGGGTCGGCGTAGAGGGCGCGTTCGAACGCCACCATCACCTGGCACCAGCGCGCAAAGACGAGCTGTGCAAAGCGCGAACTGCTCCGTGAATCCCGCTCCAGATGCTCGCGTTCCCGCTCGGGAACGCCGATCATTCGGTCGATCCATGCCGCGTCCTTGGACAACCGGCCGAACAGCATCGCGATGGCCTCGGTGGCGAAGACGTGCGCGTGCTCGCGCAGGAGGAACGGGAGACCGGGATCGATGTAGCGGTCGTAGACCGCGTGGCCCAGCTCGTGCAGCATCGTACCCGTCCAGTTCTCGTCGTTCTGGACGTTCGCGAGGACGCGCACGTCTCCGCGCCGGTCGATGTCTATGCAGTAGGCGTGCTGTTCTTTCCCGGGCCGTTCGAACAGATCGCTGTTTCCAAGGATGTCGCTCACGTCGAGGCCGATCCCCGCGTAGAAATCGCGCGACAACTCCACGATGTCGCGATCACGGTAGAAACGGTCGAAATCGACTTCGAAGATCCGGGGCGCCTCCTGGAAGTACGGGTCCTCGTAGTGCCACGGCCTGAGCTCCGCGGTTTGCGAACCGTAGCGTGCGGCGAGGGCGCGGTCGATCTCGCCCTTCGCGCGCCGGAACGGCTCCCGCGTCAAGTCGTCCAGACGGCGGAACAGGGCCTGCAGATCGGCGTCGTTCTGCTCCGACAGTTCGAGCGACATGACGTAGTAGTCGGAGAAG
>CAZPUV010000060.1:0-11280 GCA_964589805.1 uncultured bacterium
AGCTCGACCGCGACTGGTTCACACCCGAACGACGTGCGGCCCTCGCGATTCTCCTGGGGTCGCTCCTCGTCCGTCTGTGGGACGTGAACGCGCGATCGCTGTGGCTGGACGAGGCGATGGAGTACTGGGTTGCCGTCACGCCCCTGTCCCGTCTCGCCGGCGCCGTGCGCGTCGGAATCCAGGATCCCCCGCTGTACTCGTTTCTGCTCCACCTGTGGATGATGGTTTCCGAGAGCGAGCTGTGGATGCGCCTCCTGTCGGTGTTCTTCGGCGTCGCGAGCGTGCTCGGCGTCATGATCATCGGATACCGCGTTCAGGGCTGGACCGCCGCGCTGGCGGGCGGATTCCTGATGGGCCTGGTTCCCACCGCCGTACGGTACTCGCAGGAAGTCGGGCAGTATGCGCCCATGCAGTGCTTCCTCGTGTGGAGCATCGTGGTGCTGCTCGGTCTCGTGCGGACCCCGAGCCGCGGTGGTTTTGCACGCTGGGTTCTGCTCGCGGCGGCGGCCACGTACACGTACTACGGCACGGTGATCACGCTGCTCGCGCCCTTCGCGTGCTTCCTGCTGGAAAGCGCCGTTCGACGCGACCGGCGCCGGGTCGGCGGCGCAATCGCGAGCCTGGCCGCGTACGGACTTCTCACTATTCCGCTGATCGTCGCCTACCTGCCACACCAGCTCAAACGCGGACCCACGGCGGGCGCGTTCGAACCCATCACCGTAGGCAACTTCGGTCTCGAGATGGCGCGCGCATGGGTCACCCTGAAGGAAACGATCGCGTTCCAGTTCACGGGATGGCCGTGCACCAACATACCGGCCTGGCTGACCATCGTCCTCGTGGCCGCGCTCGCGCTTCTCGTCGTCCGCTCGCAGCGCCGGCTCGCGGCCTGGTTCGCCGCGGCCTGGATTGCGTACGCCGTACTGGGGCGGCTGCAGCTGTTCCCGTTCGCGTTTCGCTACTCGATCATCCTCGCCCCGCTCATCGTTCCGCTCGCCGCCTGCGCCGTTCGGGGTGACGCACGCTGGTTCCGGCGGCTCGGAACGGGTCTTGTGTTCGGGCTCCTGTGCGCGTTGTGTGCGCTTTCCCTGCCCAACCGGAGCGTCTACAGTCGTGTGTACGGCGAGAGCAGGTGCGTGTGGCCGGAGACCGAGGACATCGGTCCCGTGGTCCGCTACTGGCATGAACGGCGCCAGCCGGGCCAGCCGACCTACGTCTACTACGGCGCGGTGCCCTCGTTCGCCTACTACGCGGATCGTTTCGCGGGCGGGCGCCCCGAGCGTCCCGACAACTGGTTCCTCGACTGCTGGCGCAACGCCGACACCGGCTACTGCCGGACCGGTGATGTATTCTACGGGCGCTGGCTGCGGGCGCTTTCGCCGGAACAGAAGATGACGTCGATCTTCGAGACGATGTCCGGAATGCCGGACGAATTCTGGATGGTGTTCGCGCACGTGCAGTCGCGGGAGAGCGTGCTGATCGCGACGATGCTCGAACCCGATTACGTTCTCGTGGACAAGATCATTCGCAACGACGCGCTGGGTGTTCTCGTTCGAAGGCGCGCGCCATGACGGCACGATTCCAGGTCACGGCGGCCGGGCGTGCCTACGGTGACCCAGAGCTGACCGTACCTGATCAACCATGATCCAGTTCAACCACGTGGCGAAGTCCTTCGGGACGCAGGTTCTGTTCGACGACCTGACCTTCAACGTCAACCGCCGCGAGCGCATCGGCCTGGTGGGCCGCAACGGGCACGGCAAGACGACCCTGTTCCGCATGATCCTGGGCGAGGTCTCGCTGGACGGCGGCGACATCGTCATACCGCGGCGCTACCGCATCGGACATCTCGATCAGCACATCCGCTTCACGCAGCCCACGGTGCTCGCGGAAGCCTCGCTCGGGCTCCCGGAGGACCGCCGTGACGAGACCTGGCGCGCGGAAGAGATCCTGTTCGGGCTCGGCTTCGGGGAGCGCGACATGCCCCGTTCGCCGGACCTCTACTCGGGCGGTTTCCAGGTGCGGCTCAACCTCGCGCGGGTGCTCGTCTCCGAGCCGGATCTGCTGCTGCTCGACGAGCCCACGAACTACCTGGATGTCGTGTCCATCCGGTGGCTGGAGAGGTTCCTGAACGAATGGAAGACGGAATTGCTGCTGATCACCCATGACCGTTCGTTCATGGACAGCGTGGTCACGCACACGGTGGCGATCCATCGTCGAAGGGTGCGGAAGATCTCGGGCGGGACCGACAAGATGTACGCGCAGATTCTGCAGGAGGAGGAAATTCACGAGAAGACGCGTCTCAACGACGAGCGCAAGCGCCGGGAGGTCGAGCGATTCATAGAACGCTTCCGCTCCAAGAACACCCTGGCGTCGCGGGTGCAGTCGCGCGTGAAACAACTGGCCAAGCACGAGCGGATCGAGAAACTGGAGCGAATCCAGACGCTCGACTTCGAGTTCAACGCCGCTCCCTTTCCCGCCCGCGTGATGATGCGGGTGGACGGGGTCTCGTTCGGCTATGGCGATGGACCCGTCCTGTTCGAGAATCTCGAGTTCGAGATCCACGATCACGACCGCATCTGCGTCATCGGACCGAACGGAAAGGGCAAGTCGACGCTGCTCCGCCTGCTGGCGGGCGAGCTGCCGCCGGCCGCGGGGGCGATCGTCTCGCACCCACGCACGATCCCGGGGTTCTTCGCCCAGACCAACGTGAACACGCTCCACAAGGGTCTGACCGTTGCCGAGGAGATCCAGTCGGCGGATCCGTCGTGCCCGCCGCAGAAGGCACGCGACATCGCAGGCGTGATGATGTTCGAGGGTGACGACGCGCTGAAGAAGATTCCGGTGTTGTCGGGCGGGGAAAAGAGCCGCGTCATGCTGGCGAAGATCGTCGTGACGCCGTGCAACCTGCTCCTGCTCGACGAACCCACCAACCACCTCGACATGGATTCGTGCGACTCGCTGCTCGCCGCGATCGACGCCTTCGAGGGCGCCGCGGTGATCGTCACGCACAACGAGATGTTTCTTCATTCGCTGGCAACCCGCTTCGTCATCTTCGACCGGGGTCGGGCGCGCGTGTTCGACGGGAGCTATCAGGACTTCCTCGATACCGTCGGGTGGGAAATGGACGAGAAGCTCGTGCGCGCCCGGCCGTCGGCGGAGACCGGCGACCGCGCGCCCTCGACGGCTGCAGGCACCCCCGCCCCGGTGGACCGCAGGACCGCGCGACAGGCGCGCGCGAAGATGGTCCAGGAGCGGGCGCGCCTGCTGGGCCCGCTAGAGCGCCGTGTCGCCGATATCGAAGCGCGCATCACAGCGCTCGACCGCGATCGGGACAACACCTTCACCGCGCTCGCAACTGCGTCTGCCGCCGGGAACGCATCGGTGATCGCGGACCTTTCGAAGAAGAGCCGGGATATTGCCGCGCGCCTCGATTCCGCGTACGATGAGCTGGAACGGGCGACTGTCGAACTGGAACGGGAGTCGCGCTCGTTCGAGGAACGTTGGAAGGAGACTTCATGACCGCTGCATTTCGCACCGAGACGGTACTCGTCGCCGTCATTCCCGCCCTGCTCGCGGCGCACGGACCGTCGCGAGCGGAAGCGGCCGACCGCCCCATGAGCACGGACCGTCCCGACCGCACCGAGAGCCCCTATTCCGTCCCGCGGGGAATGACCCAGATCGAGCTGGACGCGGTGACGTACGGAGAGTTCAGCGAAGGCGGCGTTACGCTTTCGACTCTGGGGATCGGCGTGCTCAATCTGAAGTACGGCGTGTCCGAGAACGCCGACGTGCAACTCGTGTTCTCACCGTACACGCGGTCGAAGTTGTCTGCGGGGCCCTTCGAGGACATCGACAGCGGAACCGGATCCATCGGGGCCAGGTTCAAGTTCAATCTCACCGGAAACGACACAGGAGACAGGGCGGTTGCGCTGCTTCCATACGTGCTCGTGCCGACGCGCGGCGAACACAAGGCCGACAACACGGTCTACGGCGTGGTCGTTCCGGTGACGCTTCCGCTCGAGGGAAATCGCGCGCTGGGCGCCATGGCCGGCGTGGAGCGGCTGGGCGACACCAACACGTTCGGCATCGTGTCCGCCACGCTGAGCTCTCCCTTCGGTGACGGCGGCTGGGGTGGCTTTGTCGAGTTGTTCGTCGCGATGGACGGTCTGAACGGCGACGACGTCCAGGCGGCGACGTTCGACGTCGGCGTGGTCTTCTCGCCCCGGGACGGCCTGCAGTTCGATGCCGGCACCTACCTCGGGCTCGCGTCCGATGCGGAGGACTGGCGGATCTTCGCGGGACTCTCGGCGCGTCGCTGATCGGTCATTTCCCGGTCGGGCCACCGCGTTTCTTTGCGACCCGCGTGCCGCGCGTCACGATCCCGCTGCCGAATCTGCTCCGGAGACGGTCCATCACCGCGTCGAGCGTACGGTTGCGCGCGATCGGCTCGCGGGGCGCCGACGGTGCCGCGGCGAAGAGATCGAGCGTGAGTTCCTCCGCGTGGACGAGATTCGACAGCGACACGCCCAGCAGCCGCAGCGCGCGGCCGCGCCGGTCGAGCCGCTCTTCGAGCAGCCGGCGGGCCGCGCCGCGGATGACCACCGAATCGAACGTCGGCTCGCCAAGGGTGGTCGCCCGGGTCACCGTCGTGAAATCCGCGTAGCGCGCCTTCAGGTGGACCGTTTGTCCCGGTGTCGCCGCGGTGCGCGCGCGCGACGCGACGCGTTCCGCGAGCAGATCGAGTTCGGCCCGCAGGATGTCCGCGTCGGCGATATCGCGCGGGAACGTGTTCTCGGCTCCGATCGACTTCGCCCCGGCATCGGGCACCACCGGCCGGTCGTCGATGCCACGCGCGAGCATCTTCAGCCGCGGCGCGTACGAACCGGCTATCGCCTCCAGCGTTGCGTCGGGCATGCGCACGATGTCGCCGATGGTCACGATCCCCGCCGCGGCAAGCGCCTTCCCGGTGACGGTCCCCACCCCCCACAGCCGGTCCACCGGCAGCGGCGCCAGGCGCGCTTCGGCGTCACCCGACCGTATCACGACGAAACCGTCCGGCTTCTCGAGGTCGCTCGCGAGCTTGGCGAGGTACTTGTTGGGCGCCACGCCCACCGAGGCCACCAGGCCGATCTCCTCACGGATGCGCCGCTTGATCGCGCGGCCGATTTCCTCCCCGGTCCCGAACAGGGCGCCACTCGCCGTGACGTCGAGGAACGCCTCGTCGATCGAAATCGGTTCGATGAGCGGCGTGTAGTCCCGGAGGATGGCGTGGATCCGCCGCGAAACGTCCACGTAGCGGGACATGCGCGGCGTAATGAAGATACCCTGCGGGCAGAGTCTGCGCGCACGGTGCGAACTCATGGCGCTGTGCACGCCGAAGACGCGGGCTTCGTACGAAGCGGCCGATACGACGCCACGTGACTCCGCGGAACCGCCCACGATGACGGGTTTCCCCGCAAGCAGGGGGTTGTCCATGATCTCCACGGACGCGTAGAACGCGTCCATGTCGACATGAATGATGGCGCGGTTTTCTTCGGGCGGCATGACTGCTCGTTGCGCTGAATCGCGCGGGCGGGGTCCGGATGCGGGGATTCTAGCGCGCCGGGCGCGCGTGCGCAACTCCGGTCTACCGGCTCCCGCGGCTCACGCGGTATGATCGGCGCGTGCCGAACGCGCCCATGCAGGGAAAGATCGTCATGATCACCGGAGCCAGCTCGGGGATCGGAAGGGCCACCGCCGGCCGCATTGCGGCGCTGGGCGCGCACACCGTCCTCGTCAGCCGCACGGAGAAGCGCGGCCGGAAGGCGATGGAAGAGATCACACGTGCCACGCCCGGTGCTTCCCTCGAGCTGCTGGTCGCCGATCTCTCCACGAGTGCGGCGGTTCGCGCACTCGCCGCGACGTTTCGTTCCCGGCATTCCAGCCTCGACGTCCTCTTCAACAACGCGGGCATCCTCACGAGCCGTCGCCGGATGACGCCGGAAGGCTTCGAGCTGCAGTTCTTCGTGAACTACCTCTCGTACTACCTGCTCACCGGTCTCCTGCTCGAGGCGCTGCGCGCCGGCTCGCCGTCGCGCATCATCAACATGACCTCGTCGTCGCATTCGAGCGGGATCGTCGACTTCGACGATCTCCAGCTCGACCGCAACTACCGCGGCTGGCAGGCCTACGCCAACACGAAGCTCATGAGCATGATGTTCACATACGCGCTCGCGCGCCGCCTGGACGGGACGGGCGTTACCGCCAACTGCCTGCACCCCGGCGTCATCCACACCAATCTGCTGCGCAATTTTTCCTCCGTGCTGAACCTCCTCTTCCACGCGCTGCAACGCTTCTTCAAGCAACCGGACGACGGCGCGGAAACACCCGTGTACCTGGCCTCGTCACCCGAGGTCGCGGGGGTGAGCGGGAAGTACTTCCGCTACTGCCGGCCCATGGACACCACGGAGGCATCGTGCGACCGCGACGCCCAGGAACGACTGTGGGAGACGAGCGAGCGGCTGACGGGTCTGCGCTATCCCCTGTGAGTCGTTCGTTCCCCTTGCGGTGTCACACACGGAACCCTACAATTGAGTTGCCCCCACGCTCTCCTCCGCGCTGCGGCCTCGTTTCCAATGCGGCACCTGCACGTACACCTCGTCGCTGTTCTTCTCGGCGCGGCCATTGCCTGCGACGATGCCCCCCTCACCCCGCACCGGCCGCCCGTCGCAACGCCGCCGGTCTGGTCGGAACTCGCCGGATTCCCACCCGACGCCACGCTGTACGCGCTCTGGGCGCCGGAGGCGAATCACGTGATCGGCGTCGGGCCGCGCGGGGCGATCGTGCGCTGGGACGGGTTTCAGTGGTCCCCGATCGACAACGAGAGCGGCCAGCACCTGTACGCCGTCGCCGGATCCATCGCCGGAGAGGTGGTCGCCGCGGGCAACGGCGGAACGATGGTGCGTTTCAACGGCACGCGTTTTGTCACGGTCCCGACGCCGACCGCCGAGGATCTGCGCGGCCTGTGGACACCCGGCGGCAACGCGTTCATTGCCGTGGGCGGAGCGGGAACGATCCTGCGCGGAGACGGCCGCGCATGGAGCACCGAAACGAGTTCCGTGAGCGACGCTCTCTTCGCCGTGTGGGGTTCGGCGCCGGACGACGTGTTCGCCGTGGGCCTCAACGGTCGCATTCTGCACTTCGACGGCGCCAGCTGGACCCCGATGACGAGCGGCACGAGCACGTTTCTCGCCGCGGTCAGCGGAACGGGTCCAGGCGACGTCTATGCGGCCGGCGGAGACGGCACGATTCTCCACTTCGACGGCGCGGGGTGGCAACCGATGCCGACGGGAACGTCGGACGTACTGCAGGGAATCTGGGCGCCTGGCGGGCCGATTGCGGTCGGCACCAACGGAACCGTCCTGACACTCGACACCGGGGCATGGCGTGTGACACCGCTTCCAACCTCGGAGTGGCTCTACGGCGTCGCGCGGGCCGGCTCGACGACATGGGTCGTGGGGACGCGCGCGATCATCGCGGGAGACGGTGCGGCGTGGAAGCCCGAAACGCGCGGAGCGGTGCCGGGGCTCAACGGCGTGACCGGCCCGCCGCACACCACGCTGCGCGTGGTCGGTGAACGCGGTTACGTGGCGAAGCTGGACGGAGACGTGTGGAGGTCCGAAGACACCGGGGACTCGCGGTCATTCAACGCGGTGTGGTGCGCCGCGAACGGCGACGTCTTCGCCGTGGGTCGAAACCGGATCGTCCGGCACGATGGCGCGTCCTGGGTGGAGGAGTTCGGCGAACCCGCGGAGTTCCTCGACGTGAACGGCGGCCCCTCCGGGATCTATGTCGTGGGCACGGGGGGACGGATCTACCGGCGCAACGGCCCGATCTGGACGCTGGTCGTGCCTACCACATCGGTCGTCGACGATCTCCACGCCTACGCGAGCCTTGCCTCGGACGAGGCCTACATCGTGGGCAACGACGGGCGCATCCTCGTTTTCAACGGCTCGGCGTGGCGCGTCCAGAGCAACACGGTGCGGCGGGATCTCCTGGACGTGTGTGGCGGGGTGCCCGGGGACGCCTACCGTGCCGTCGCCGTCGGCGCGGCAGGGACCATCCTCGCATTGAATGAAACGGGCTGGACCGCTCTCGCCAGCCATACGAATGCAGCACTCATGGCGATCGTACGCGGCCCGGGAGGCAATCTCTACGCGGTGGGGGAATACGGGACCGTTCTCCGGTACGACGGCTCGGAATGGGCAATGCTGCCGTCGCCCACACTCGAACCACTTCGATCCGCGTGGTCGGACGGCCGCGCGCTCTTCGTCACGGGCGGCGGACAGGCCGGCGGTGTCACGCTGCTGCGCTACGGTCCGCGATCGAGCAGTTCCCAACGAGATTGACAGATGCGACCGGGATTCCTGATCATGGCCGTCGACCATGACGTGGCTTCTCTTTCTCCTGACCGCGGGCGTCACCGTTCTCGCCGGAGCCCGGCTCGCCTTCTACGGCGACATCATCGCCGAGAAATCCGGGCTCGGCCGGACATGGATCGGGCTCGTCCTCATCGCCGCCACCACATCTCTGCCGGAGCTCTTCACGGGCATCTCATCGACCATGGTCTTTGCGCTCCCCGATATCGCTGTGGGCGATATCGTCGGGAGCTGCATGTTCAATCTGGTGATCCTGTCCATCATGGATATCGTGGGCGGACGCACACCGATATCGGCGCGTGCCCATCAGGGACACGCGATCTCGATCGGCCTCGGTCTTCTGCTCACGACGGTGGTTGGCATGATCGTGGCGGCGGGGTCGGCCATTCCCACGATCGGCTGGATCGGGGCCGGCACTCCGGTTCTGCTCGCCGCCTATTTGTTCACGGTAAGGATCACGTTCGTCTACGAGCGCCGGCGCGTGAGCCGGGAGGCGGCGGAGATCGCCCAGGAGCGGCAGTACGACCGCATCACTTTGCGCGCGGCGTTGTCGCGCTATTCGTTCGCAGCCATATTCGTGGTCGCGGCGGCCTCGTTTCTTCCGCAGCTGGGTGAGCGCATCGCGACTGAAACCGGCCTGGGCCAGGCCTTCGTGGGGAATCTCTTCATCGCGATCACGACGTCGCTGCCCGAGGTGGTGGTCTCGCTGGCGGCGGTTCGGATGGGTGCGGTCGATCTCGCCTTCGGCAACGTTCTCGGCAGCAACATCTTCAACATCTTCATCCTGGCCCTGGACGACATCTTCTACACGCGCGGGCCCATACTGGTTGCAGCGCACCCGAGCCATCTCATCTCGCTGTTCGCAGTGGTCGCGATGTACGCCATCCTTCTCACCGGTCTCACCTATCAGGCGATCAAGAAGCGTCTCGTGCTGGCGTGGGATGCCGCCGGCATTCTCGTGATCTACGCCCTGACACTCGTCCTGCTCTACTCCGCGCGTGGCGTGTGACCGTGTCTTCGATTCCCACATGTTCACCCGGAGGGCGCATGATCCTTCATCGGCGCTCTGGACACCCTCTTCTTCCTCGGCGCGAACCTTGCTCCTTCCCCCCAAACCGCCAGCACGGAGGTCCACCATGCAAAGGACTCTTTGGATATCATGCGCCATCCTGATCGCGGGTCTTGCCGTCGCCGGCTGCTCGCGCAAAGTCGTCTATAAGGAGAAGCAGCCCGACGTCGTCGTGATCGAGAAATCGCGCCCGGGTGTGGTCATCGTCGAGCAGCAGCACCAGGGGCCCCCCGCCCACGCGCCGGCTCACGGGTACCGGAAGAAGCACGCGGGCAACAACGTCACCCTCGTCTACAGCCCGGACCTCCAGGTCTACGTCGTCAACGGACACCGCCACTGCTACTACTCCGCGGGTCAGTACTTCCGCCTCAACGCAACCACGTGGGAGTGGAGTGTCGACATGAGCGGTCCGTGGCGCGTGGTGAGGGTCGAGAGCGACATTCCCCCGTCCCTGCGCAAGCACCATGTGTACAAGATGGACAGGAAAGCGGAGAAGGCCGAGAAGAAGGCGGCGAAGAAGAACAAGAAGAACGATGGAGACGAGGACAACGAGGCAGAGTAGCCGTGCATTCCACGCACCGGGTCGGGAGCGTGCCGCTTCACACGGACATCCGAGCAGCGGCTCAGATGGCAACAAACCCGGTGCGGCTCGGCGAGTGGCCGGGTGAAGCGGCACGCTCCCGACCTCGGAGGCACTCCGGCGTGTGCGCGGCACACAAAGAAACTCCCCCGGCCGATGATTCGACCGGGGGAGTTTCCGTTGAACGCTGCTTCGACCGCGGACTAGAAGTTCGCCTGCCGGTTGGCATCGAGCGCACGTGTGATACGCGCGACCGTCTCCATGAGGTGCGCGTTGGTGGCGTCGTCGAGGCCAGTCCTCGCCAGCGACGTCTGCGCCGCCCCGCGGATCCGCGACAGGTTGAGACGTGCGAGCGCGACCCCGTCCTGCGGCGTCACCGGATGCGGCTGCACCACCTGCTGAATCAGCAGGTCGGTGTACACGCGCTGCAGGTTTCGATCCCACCCCGCGGTGCGTCCCGTCGGCGTCATGTTGCCGGTCCAGACCGACTTCGTGAGCGACGAATACAGCTCCGCCAGTTTGAACGCGTCGGCCGACTTGTACTCGGCCTCGACGACACGCGCCTGCAGATATGGATTCATGAGGTTGAACAGGATACCCGTCTGCATCGACTCGACCCACGTCGATAGCGGGAAGTCGAAGCGCCGTCCTCTCTCGAAGAGGTTGTTCTCCCAGCTCCACATCTTGTCGTCCTGCATCTTGTCCAGGAGCTGCGGGGGAAGGGCCCACCGCTCGGACTTGAGCGCGCTGTTCACCACGAAGTCCAGGGCGCGACGCTGTTCGGCCGCCGGAACCGGCGTGAACGGCATCTTGCCCCCGCCCTTGTGGGCACGCTCCGTCAACGCTCCGCCGACATTCTTGATGGCCACGGTGGCGCAGATGTACTTCTGAATGAGAAGCGTCGACACGGCGTTGCGGAGCGGAACGTAGTCGCCCCCGTCGGCCACCACGCGATTCTCCAGCTGTCCGCCCATCAGGAGGTCGTCGCAGATACCCGCCCGCTCCACCGCCCACTTCAGCGGATCGTCGGACAGGTCGTTGGTGTTGCTGCGCGGGTCCAGCGCACCCGACGGGTAGGTGTCTTCGTCCGTACCGTACAGGTTCGCCTTCTCCGTGCACTCGGCCGCGATCGGGTCGAGGTTCGTCTTCTGCTCTTCCGCTGTCGCGCCATCGACCGGCAGGTAACCCCACTTGATCGCCCACTGGTCGTAGGTGCC
>CAZPUV010000061.1:0-11249 GCA_964589805.1 uncultured bacterium
CTTCGTGGGAAACGCGATCTTCGACGGTCCTCCGGGACAATCGGTCGGCGCGGCCCGCAACTTCGGGACGAGTCTGGACAACGACCACCCGATATCGTTCCTCTACGACCCGGTCGCCGCCATCGACCCGGAAATACTCCCGTCCACCAGCCCGACTTCGATCGGTGGAACCATCGCGACGCGGCTGCTCGTCGACGGGAAGGTCCAGTGCTCGTCGTGCCACGACGTCCACGACGTGGATGGCAACGACTACCTGCTCGTGATCAACAACGCGGGCAGCAACATGTGCCTGACGTGCCATAACAAGTGACGGCCCGGGGCCAGTCATGTTGGGGCACATCGGGCGACCGAAAACCGCTCGACGCGGCACGCGTCGGGTGACGGCGGCGAATCCCGCTCCCGGGATCGGAGTGCTGGTGCTGGCGTTCTGCGCCTGCGCCGGCACGCCCCCCGGCGGTGGTGAGGCCGTCTTCTATCCCCCTCCGCCCGCGGCGCCGAGACTGCAGTACCTCACCCAGTATTCCCGGTCAGAGGACGTCGCAGAGAAACGAGGCTCCTTCTCGAGACTCGTGCTGGGCGACGAGGACGTCCAGGACGAGGTGGTCAAACCGTACGGTGTGGCGATCGCGCGGGGGAGCATCTACACCTGTGACACGAAGCGCAACGTCGTCATCATCTTCGATCTGGAGAAGAAGAGGTTCGGGTATCTCGGGGTCTCGGGAAGGGGGAAGCTCCTCAAGCCGATCAACGTTCGCGCCGACGATCGCGGCTTCGTCTACATCGCGGACGCGCAGAGAGCCGAGGTTGTCGTGTTCGACGCCGACGACTCATTCACGGGCGTGATCGGAACCGGCCAACTCGAGAAGCCCGTGGATCTCGCGATCCACGGATCGACCATCTACGTGTGCGACGCCGAGGCGTGCGAGATCGTTGCCTTCGACCGCGGCACGGGAGCGTTGCTCCGTCGGTTCGGGGGGAAGGGGACCGCGGAGGGGCGGTTTGCACGCCCCACCAACGTGACCACGGACCGCCACGGCAACGTCTACGTGAGCGACACGATCAACGGGCGCATCCAGAAGCTGGACCCGGAGGGACGGCACCTGCAGACGTTCGGATCGCTCGGCGACGGCTACGGACAGTTCGCGCGCCCCAAGGGGATCGCCGTCGACGGCGAAGACCGGCTCTACGCCGTGGATGCGGCGTTCGAGAACGTCCAGATCTTCGATCCTGAAGGACGGTTGCTGCTCTTCTTCGCCGGCGCGGGAAACGGACCCGGCCAGCTCAATCTCCCCGCGCAGGTCATCGTCGATTACGATCACGTCAGGTACTTCAAGGAGTACGAGAGCAGCGGCTTCTCAATCCAGTATCTCGTCATCGTGACCAGTCAGTACGGACCGCGGAAGATCAACGTGTTCGGGTTCGGAACCGCGCCGGAGGGACGGTGATGCCCCGTTTCCGGTTCGGCCTGCTGCTGGTCGTGGCGGTTGTTGCGTGCAGCGGAACATCCCGCGACCGGATGCTCCGCGTCTTCTTCGACGATCCCCCCGACCGCACGGCGGCTGCGTCCGATACGACGGGTGTTCCCCGCGGACCGGGAGAGGCGCGTCCGGGCCAGCCCCTGCCGGCTCAGGCCCCGGGGTCGATCCACTCTCCGTTCGAGGACCGCGACTGCGCGAGCTGCCATGCCACCGCGGCGGCGGCCGCCGGCAGGCGGTCGGCGATCCCCGTCTTCGACGAGGCTGGCAGTTCCTCGATGGGGCGACTGCGCCTGCAGGTGCCGGAACTGTGCGCGGAATGTCACGACGACAAGGCCGGCGACGCGCTGGGCGCCGGTGGGAAGACCGTGCACTCCCCGGCCGAGGATGGAGACTGCCTGGCCTGCCATCTGCCCCACAAGAGCGAGTTCCCGGCGCTGCTTCGTCTCTCGGATCCGATCGAGAGGCTGTGCTTCGAGTGTCACGATGCTTCCGACGTGCTCGCAGTCGAACCACACGGCGACATGGAGCCCGCGGAACGCAACTGCATCGAGTGCCACGACCCGCACGCCTCGGCCGAGGAGAAGCTGCTCAAGTGAAGAGACCAGCACGCATCCACGCGCGTCGCCTGGCGGCTCGGGCGTTGTTGCCGGCCCTGCTGATGCTCTGTGCGGGGTCCGTACTGGCGTCGGATCGCGTCTATCTGCAGACGGAGAACGATGAAGTAAGGGTCGTGCACATGGGGGCCTTCCGCGGCTGGACGGAACTCATGCTGCGCGCAAACGACAACCAGGCGGATGCCTACTCGTTGCGGGAGACGATCTTTTCTCCCCGCCTGAACCTCGGTCTGGACGGCTCCGCCTACCACGAGAAGTTCCTCGTATACCGGCTCGACGGCACCGTGAGCTTCGAAACGCGCCGGCTTCGCGGAGACTTCAACCGGAACGACCAGCTCACGTTCACCGAGTACGACAACGCCGTGACGTTCTTCAAGGACCGGAACGCGAGCCTCGACCTGTTCGCCCGGCAGAACGACGCGTGGGTGGACTCTCCGTTTCGCGGGAGCTACCGCACGCACGTGACCGACTACGGCGGGGAATTCCGCACCCGCGGTCCGGTGCCGATGAGCCTGTCCTACAGTCGCGGCACGCGCACGGAAGACTACGACCTCGAGATCGACCGCGAGGAGAAGCATGACCAGCTGCGGGCCACGGCGACCCAGCGCGCCTGGTTCTCGCAGTCGGATCTGTCGGTGCGCCTGGCCGACGTGACGCAGAACGTGCAGGCCCAGGACTATCGGACGGTCGGGGGCACGTTCGACAACGTTCTGCGGGCGCGCCCGGAATCGGTGAACCGGCTGCGCACGTCCGCGCGCTATCTGCACCAGTACGGGACGATCGACCACCGGGACTTCTCGCTCACGGAGCATCTGCTCGTGCAGCCGATCCCGGTGTTCGAGAGCACGGCGCAGTATCAGTACGGCGAGCAGACGGGCGGTGCGAGCCTGTCGTCCGGCGGGCGGCAGCTCGTTCGCAGCCACCGTGGAGACGTGGGTGTGCGGCACACCCTCTACGGCAGTCTCAGCACCGGACTCGCGTACTACGCGGGCCGCGAGAAGGTGTTCGACGACGCGTCGACCGGGCGGCTCGTCGGCGAGGACCAGCGCGATGGCGGCCGGATCGACATCGGCTACCGCCGCAACACCGCGGTGGGAAGGCTTCATCTGGGATTCGGCTACGAGATGGCGCGCGAAGACCATTCGTCCCTCGACCGCGCGCGTAGCGTGGCGAACGAAGGCCACCTCATGGTAGACGGTGACGAGCCGTCGTTGCGCAATACCGGCGTCGACCTGTCCTCCATCGTCGTGACCGACGAGACCGGTTTCGTCATCTACGTGGCGGGGGTCGACTACACGGTCGTGGATTTCGGAACTCGCGTCCGGCTGTTCCGCGTGCTGAGCGGCGGCATCGCGAATGGCCAGCGCGTACTGGTGGATTATTCCTTCTCATTCTCACCCGACGTGGTGTTCGACACGGTCGGACGTCTCTTCAGTGCGCAGCTGGATGCAAAGAGCGGGGTTTCGGTCCACTACCGGTACAGCTCCAGCCGGCAGGATCTCGTGTCGGGCGAGCCCGGGGTGTTCCTCGAGGACCGGACGCTGCAGCTCTTCGGAGCCGGGTACCGCATCGGGTCCCTGCACGTGGGCGACGAATACGAGATCAACCGGGCGTTCGACTCCGAGTTCGAGAGCAACCGGTTCTTCGGATCGCTGGACGTCGCGGCCTTCGGGCAGACCCGGGTCAACCTGGGGGCGAACCACACCTGGACGCACTACACCAGCGTGGATCGCACACTCCACGTCGTGATGCTTACGGCCAGGGTCACGTCGCCGCTCCCGGGCCGGACGACGCTCGAAGGCGACGGCTGGCTGCGGGTTGACCGGGGCGAGCCGGAGGGCGCGGGGCTGGACGCGGACCTGGCGGGGATCCGGCTGAAGGTGGTCAAACAGATGCGCGCGATGTTGCTCACCGGCGGGGTGTTCTACCGGAAGGCGACGAACAACAACAACGTGGAGGACCGGCGGGCGAACTTCTACGTGGCTCTGCGCCGGACGTTCTAGGAGACGATGAGTTCGACGGTTGGAATGAACACTGGCCGCGCACTCGGGCTTGCATTGCTCGCCGCGTGCGCCGTGCTGCCGGCGTTCGCCGCCAGCCCTCCGGCCTCCTCGCCGGGCGGGGTTGCGTTTCCGCCGCCGCCCGCTCCGGCACGCATACGCTGGGTGGAGAGCATCGCCGACAATGCTTCCTACGTGGCGTCCGAGAGCTGGTGGCGCAAGGCGCTGGACAAGATCGCGGGCAAGGGGGACGTGCAGCGTCTCGAGCGTCCGTACGGGCTGGAAGCGACGAATGAGGCCCTGTACGTATGCGATCCCGACGCCGGGATCGTACACGTCTTCGGCGTGGAACCCAGGCGCTACCTGCGCATCCCCGACAAGGGGAGGATGCTCTCTCCCATCGACCTCGCGTCGGACGGCGAGGGCTCGGTGTGGATCACCGATTCGGAAGCGGGAACGGTGTGCCGTTACGATGCAAAGGGTCGGCTCCAGTCGTCGTTCTCCCGCGGGTTGGAGCGGCCGACGGGGATCGCGTTCGATCGCGCGAGCCGGCGGCTGTACGTGGTTGACACGACGGCCCATCGCGTCCACGTGCTCTCGGCGGAGGGCGATTCTCTCGGTGTCTTCGGACGCCATGGCAACGGGGCCGGGGAATTCAACCTCCCGACCGCGGTGTGGATCGACGGCAGGGGACACGTCTATGTGACGGACGCAATGAACTTCCGCATCCAGGCGTTCGATGCGGGAGGGACGTTTCTCTTCGAGTTTGGTCGTCTGGGCGATGGAGCGGGGGATTTTTCGAAGCCGAAGGGCGTCGCGACCGACAGCGACGGCAACATCTACGTGGTGGACGCCATGTTCGATGCCGTCCAGGTCTTCGATCGCGACGGACGGCTGCTGCTGGCCTTCGGTGCCGCGGGCAGCGGTCCGGGCGAGTTCTGGCTGCCTTCGGGAATCACGATCGACGAACACGACCGTATCTACGTCGCGGATTCACACAACCACCGTGTGCAGGTCTTTCAGTACGTGAAGCCGCCGGAGACAGAGGAGAACTGATGGCGCGAAGGGGCTGGAGTGCGTTCGCGATCGTGCTGATGCTGGGGGCCGGGGCCGGAACGGCGGCCGCCGACATCCGCACCACGAAGCACAATCTCTCCGTCAGCGGTCCGGGTGCGGTGAAGGCTGCCTCTGAGACGGAGGTCTGCGTCTTCTGTCACACGCCGCACAATGCCTCTCCGCAGGGGCAGCTGTGGAACCGGAACGCGTCGGGGGCCAGCTACACCCCGTACGCGTCGACGTCGATGAACGCGAGCCCCGGCCAGCCGACGGGCGCGTCGAAGCTGTGTCTGAGCTGTCACGACGGGACGATCGCCCTGGGGAACGTGCTGAGCCGGACGGTTCCCATCGCGATGGCGGGCGGTGTCACGACCCTCCCCGCGGGGCGCACGCGGCTGGGGGCGGACCTGCGCGACGACCACCCGGTGTCGTTCGTGTTTTCGCCCGGGCTGGCGACCGCGGACGGCGAACTCCGCAACCCGGCCACGCTGACGGGCGCGGTAAGACTCGCTGCGAACGGCGAGCTCCAGTGCACCGCGTGCCACGATGCCCACGACAACACCAACGGCTTCTTCCTCGTCGCGAACAACACCGCGTCGGGGGTCTGCCTCGCGTGCCACAATCCCAACGACTGGGGGACGTCGCTGCACAGGACCTCCACCAGGACCTGGAACGGAACGCTGCCGGATCCCTGGCCGCACACGCCGTACACGACGGTTGCCGCCAACGCCTGCGAGAACTGTCACAATCCGCACAACGCGGGCGGGCCCGTACGGCTGCTCAACTACGCGGCCGAGGAGGCCAACTGTCTCGTGTGCCACAACACGAACGTGGCCACGAAGAACATCAACGCCGAGTTCGGCAAGGCATCGGTTCATCCGATCACTTCGACGGTCGGTGTCCACGATTCCGAGGAGAACGCGCTGGTAGCAACGCGGCACGTCGAGTGCATCGACTGCCACAATCCGCACGCGGTGGAAGCCAGTGGCGCGGCGGCGCCCGCGGTGACGGGTGCCCTGAGAGGCGTCAAGGGCATCGACACCGACGGCGCCGCGGTGTTCCCGGCCGTCTACGAGTACCAGGTCTGCTACCGGTGCCACGGCGACAGTCCCGGCAAGCCCGCGGCACCCACGCCGCGCCAGCGCGTCCAGACCAACGTCCGTCTGGAATTCGACACGGCGGCGCACTCGTTCCACCCCGTCGAGGGCCCGGGGCGCAACGCGAACGTGCCCAGCCTGCTGCCGCCCTACACGACTGCGAGCCTCATGTACTGCACCGACTGCCACAACAACGACGCGGGGCCCCGCGCCGGCGGAGCCGGCCCGGACGGCCCGCACGGCTCGACGCGTGCGCGACTGCTCGGCTGGCGCTACGATACGGCCGACAATTCGGTCGAGGGCGCGGCGGCGTACGCGCTGTGCTACCGCTGCCACAGTCGCACCAGCATCCTCAACGACCAGAGCTTCAAGGAGCACAGGAAGCACATCGAGGGGGAGAGAACCCCGTGCAACATCTGCCACGATCCCCACGGGGTGAGTTCGACGCAGGGTGCGGCCATCAACCACTCCCACCTGATCAACTTCAACATCGCCGTGGTCACGCCGAGCAGCAGCGGGCGCCTCGAGTTCCGGGACCTGGGGACCTTCCAGGGCGAGTGCTACCTCCGGTGCCACGGCAAGGACCACGACCCCGAGAATTACTGACCCGTTGGGACACAACTGGACGCCGTCAGTTCGGCTCGCCCAGCGGTGTGGTACCATGCCGGGCATGCGGCGTATTTCCCGGCTGGTACAGCAGTGGCTCTGCGCCTGACGTATCTGGGTTGCGAGGGCGTTCTGGCACGTGACGGGGAACGCACGGTGATGATCGATGGCCTTTTCGGCAGCGCGGCGGCCCCGTTCGGCATGCCGCCGCCCGGGGATCTGGAATCGATCCGAAACGCACGGGCACCGTTCGATGCGGTGGACGTCGTGGCGGCAACCCATTATCACCCGGATCACTTCGACCCCGCCGCGGTCGTGGACTACCTTCGTGCCAGCCTGCGGACCCGCTTCGTCTCGACACCCCAGGCCGTGACGCGGGTGATCGATGCCGGGGGAGCGTCGCTCTCGGACCGCGTCTACGCCGTGCCCCCGGTGGAGGGCGAACGCGCGTCGACGGAAGCGAATGGAATCCGACTGGAGACGTTCGGCCTGAGTCACGGCAAGGCGAACTACGCGGGCGTCGAACACGTCGGCGTGGTCGCGCGGTTCGGGGAACGGTCGCTCATCCATCTGGGTGACGGTATCATCGACCGCAAGGCACTGAGCGCTGCCGGGGTGCTGGACGAGATCTTCGACGTCGCGATTCTCCCGTTCTGGTACCTGACCTACGCGTTCGGGAAGCGTCTCATCACGGATGGTTTCCGGGCGCGGGCGATGTTCGCGGCGCACATCCCCGTCACCGGGCGTCGGAAGATCGTGTTGAAGATCCAGTCGTGGAGCGAGGCGACCCCTCTGCTCGACCCGTTGTCGAACTATCAGATCGAAGCCGGTGGCCGCGTAATCCGGGAGGAATGATCCATGAGAAGAAGTCTGCTGGCGGGGATGACGGCTGTGTCTCTGTTCGCTGGTGTCGCTGCGTCTACGGACAACCCGGCCGCGCCCGGATTCGACGTGGAAGGATCCGACGCGCGCGCGGTCGAGATCGCGGACCGCACCATGACGGCGATGGGGGGGCGCGCCAGCTGGGATGCGGCGCAATGCCTCGGGTGGACGATCTTCGGCCGGACGCACCTGTGGAACAAGTGGACGGGCGACTACCGGCTCGAGGAAGACACGCTCGTGGTCATCATGAACGTGAACACCGGGGAGGGACGCGCGTGGCGCGGCGATGCCGAGGTAACCGATGCCGCGAAGAAGACGGACGCGCTCTCTCGTGCGCGCTCGATCTGGATCAACGACTCGTACTGGTTCATCATGCCGTACAAACTCAAGGACACCGGTGTCACCCTGACCTACCTGGGCGAGCGCGCCACGAAGGACGACCGCGTGACCGACGTGCTCGGGCTCACGTTCGGCAATGTCGGCGACACGCCGGAGAACCGCTACGAGGTCTTCGTCGACCGCGAGAGCGGACTTGTGACCCAGTGGTCGTTCTTCAAGACGGCGGCGGACACCGAGCCGCGCTTCACGCTGCCGTGGACGGGCTGGACGGTATTCGGCGGGATCAAACTCGCGACGGGCCGCGGCCGCACCGACGTGACGAACATCCGCGTCTCGGCCGCGGACGAGCGCGCGGCCTTCTCGGCGCCGGAGTGAAGGGCTATTTCACGTAGGCGATACCCTCGGGAGACTCGCCCACGGTGATCGTCTTCACGACTTCGCGGCGGACGGCGTCCACGACCGAGACCGTGTTCGCGCGACCGTTGGTCACGAAGTAGAGACTCCCGTCGGGCGTCATCGCGATTCCCAACGGGAATGCACCCGTCTTGACGCGTACGATTTCCTCGCGCTTCGCCCGATCGAACAGCGCGATGTCGTTGGCGAGCCCGCACGTGACGACGGCGACGCTGCCATCCGGGATGAACCGGATCCGGGAGGGATTGCCGATGCACGCGAGGGTCGTGTCCGGCCTGGTCGCGCCCGATCCAATGACGGAAACCGACTGATTCAAGCGGTTCACGGCCCAGATTTCCCGGCCGTCGGGCGAGACAGCTATGCCTTCGCAACCCTCTCCGCTGAAAACCGTGCGGTCGAGTTTTCCCGTTGCCAGATCGACGAAGGAAACGGTGCCGTTGGTCTGACTGGTAGCGTAGATCCATTTTTCGTCGGGGGACAGCGCCAGGTGGTGGACGCTGAGATCCCGGAGCATGAAGGTGCGTTTCAACGCGCCCCCCTTCAGATCCACTTCGACGACAGCCCGGCTGGCCTCGCAGGTCACGTACAGGAGCGCGTCGTTACGCGTCACTGCCATCGCGTGCGGCTTGTAGTTCGGCTGCATGGGGAGGGCCTTGATGCGCTGGCCCTTCTCGAGGTCGATGATCGACAACGTGTTGTCGAAACCCTCGAAGTCGCCCACGTACGCCGTGCGGCCGTCGTGTGACGCGACGACCTCGTGCGGCTCGCCGGGGAGATTCACGGAAAACAACAGCTTGTACGTCCCGGCGTCGAAGGCTTTCAGGGCCTTCTCACCCTTGGAAACGACCAGCAACTTCGGCGCTGCATTCGCCGCGGTGAGGGTGCACGCGCACAGGGCTGCGATCAGGAAGAGATGTCGGAACATATCGCTGATTCCTCCGGGTTCACGTGTCAGGGAGCATTATACAACTCATCGACCGGGACGATCCCGTGATTCGGAGGCGTTCTTCATCGCCACAGCACGAGAGCCAGCGCCGCCGTGGTCCCGGCTGCCGCGTTCTTCCCCTGCAGCGCGTGGTACGCCTCCACGACGATCTCCGCGCCCGGCGCGGTCCGGAACCCCAGCGACGCGATCAACTTGAGCAGGTCCTGATTCGGGACGGCCATGGTCGACGAGACGCCGAGAGGCTCCGGGCTGCGCGTCGAGTACCAGCCTTCGAGCAGGACCTGCCCCGACACGCCCCGGTGCGATCCGCCGATCTGGGCCGCGAAGCCGGCGTCGTTCGCGAGCGGCCCGCCGCGGATCCGGTACGCCGCCGTGGCGGTCAAGTACGCCCCGCGGAGGGTGAGCCCGGCCATCGCCGATGCGGTCAGGTCCGGCTCTCCGCTGCCAAGCGCCGGACCGCTGTTGTCGGGATTCACCTCGTAGCCGAGCGGCAGCTTCGCGAGGAGTTCCACCGCGACCGGCCGGCGGCCCGCGACCAGCCCGCGGCGCGCGCCGATGGAAAGGTCGCCCAGGCCCGCGTTGGTGACGTCCACGTCGCGAATCAGGTCGGCGAGGCTGCTGATCTCGGTGCGCCGGGACGTGAGTATCTTGAACGGGAGAGACCCCACGAGGGATGTTCGGTCCGTGAGCCCGTATTCCACGTACGCAGAAAGACCGACCTCCCGGTACGCGGCCGATTGTACGAGCGGGTTGGAGGTGAGAACGGGGACCTCGTCACCCCGGTGGTCGAACTCGGTCTCGGTGTAGAGATAACTCAGCGCGAGCTTCGTGTAGTGCCCGCCCCGGGCCCGGGTCCAGGGCCCGGCCGCACCGTCGTCGGCGGCGGCGAGCACGATGATCCCGGCCCCGAGCGCAACCGCCCAGAAGTTGGCCCTAATCTCATGTAAATATGACGGTTTGACCGGCCGCACCCCGTTGTTTATAATGAAGCAGTTCCCGCGCCCCGGTCCGCATGACGGGCAGCGGCGGGATGTCATTGAGCAATATACAGTTCGCGAGGGGTTAGCGCGCAATGATTAACGTGACCGATCGTGCTGTCCAGGCCATACGGGACTGCATCGCCGCCGAGAACAAGGCCGCCGACGCGGCCTACCTGCGGGTGGCGGTCAAGGGCGGCGGGTGCTCGGGCCTCATGTACAACCTGTCGATCGATGACCGAGCGGTCGAGACCGACCTCGTCATCGAGACGGGCGACGTGCGCATCGTCGTCGACAAGAAGAGCAAGCTCTTCCTGCACGGGCTCACGCTGGACTACACGACCGGGCTCAACGGCAAGGGATTCGTGTTCTCGAACCCCAACGCGAAAGCGACGTGTGGCTGCGGCGAGTCGTTCACCGTGTAGCTGCTTCTCCCGGATCCGCCGCCGGATACACCACCAAGATTTCATTTCGAACCAAGGAGGGCTCATGCCATTCCAGCTTCCTGAACTTCCCTATCCCCATAATGCACTCGAGCCGCACATCGACGCGCGCACCATGGAGATTCACCACACCAAACATCACAAGGCATACATCGACAACGCGAACGGGGCGCTCGAAAAGCACGCGTCGTTCGCGAACAAGTCCGTCGAAGACCTGCTGCGCAACCTGAATGCGGTCCCTGAGGACATCCGCACGGCGATCCGCAACAACGCCGGCGGTCACGCCAACCATTCGCTCTTCTGGACGGTCATGAAGCCGGGCGGGGGCGGCAAGCCGTCCGCTGATTTGGCCGCCGCCATCGACAAGGCCTTCGGCGGATTCGACGCGTTCAAACAG
>CAZPUV010000062.1:0-1882 GCA_964589805.1 uncultured bacterium
AATCACCGCACAACATGACGCGAACGTTGCGCGCGATGACGCGATGCGGATCGGGCAGGTACTTGCCCTGGACTTCCACGTACGCCCCCACCACGATCGGTGGTGGCCCGATTACGGGCACGCAGCCGAAGTTGGCGCCGGTGAAATCCGTCACCTCGTCACCCGTCGCGGTGAGCAGGACCGTGATCTCGGTGGGAGTCGTGGGCATGCAGGCCTCCACGGGTGCCCGGGAGACCACGTAGGTCCCGGCGCGCAGCCCGCCGAAGCGGTAGTGTCCGTCCGCCTGCGTGCGCGTGAACCAGACCGTGGGCTCCACGTCCGGCGGGCCCGAGATGGAGCGCAGCGTCACGGGGACGCCGCCGATGCCGGGTTCGCGATCGTCCATGATGCCGTCGCGGTTCATGTCGTTCCACACGCGGCCGGAGATCGAACCGCCGCGCACCCGCGCGCCGATGTCGATCCGCCCCACGAAACCCACCGCCACCCCGGGAGCCACGGCGAACTGGACGGTGCGCGGGAAACTGGTTTCGCCCGGCGTCCACACGGCGTCGTCGTTGGCGAACCCGAACACGATGCCGGCGCCGTCTCCGTGCAAGTCGTTGTCCGGGTTCAGGACCGTGACACCGGGGGGCATCAGGCGCACGAACGTGAGCCCGATCGGCTCGGGGTGCGACACGACGCCGCGGTTGGTGATGGTCAGGTCGACGGTGAGCGCCTGCGCAAGGCTGTCGTAATGGAGCGCGGTGCCGCGCAGGACGAACGGACCCTCGAGCGGTCCGGCGTTGCCGTTCGCGAGCGGGAATGCGATCTCGAAGTCGTCCGGCCCGATCCGGCCTTCGACCTGAACCGACGGGGGTGAGTTCGCGGGTGCCATGGAGTCACCGCCGCAACCGGCGAGCAACGGGGAGAAGAGCAGGGTGGCGGCCAGGAGCGCGCGCAGTGTACGCATGACAGGATCCTCCAGACGGCGGGGCGTGTAACGGGGCGTGCGGCGGGAAGATTGTAGCAATCGGAACGGGTGGACTGCAAACCGGTGTTCGCCGCCCTCCCGGGGGCGTTCTTGACCCCGTTGTCGTTCTGTGTTACGTGTCAACGAGTTATGCGCCTCGACCGACTCTGCTCGGCCCGCGTGGCCGGGGAAAACCGACGGTGAGCACGACCGCCCCCACCGCCGGTGCCGCCGTGCGGCCGCTCGTCGTGCTGCATTCCGTGCAGCGCTGGCTGCCGCAGACCGCGACATGGCTCTACACGCAGGTTCGTTTTCTTCCGCCGTCGGTCGAGAGCCACGTCGCGTGCGAGATCGCCGAATACCTCGACCAGTTTCCGCAGCCCAACCTCTACTGCATGCAGGAGCAGCCCGCGTGGCGCACGCTGCGCGACCGCGTGCTGCGCAGGCTGCGCATCCGCAACCACATGGGGTACCTCGACGACGCGGCGCGCCGTTCCGGCGCGGCGGTCATGCACTCGCATTTCGGCTTCGTCGGCTGGCGTGACCTCGAGGTGGCGCGCACGCACCGGATGCGGCACGTGGTCACGTTCTACGGGGCCGATGTCCAGTTCTATCCCACCACGTTTCCGGTCTGGCGAGGCCGGTACGGCGAGATGTTCGCGCGCGTCGACGCCGTACTGTGCGAGGGGCCGCACATGGGGCGCCGCATCGCGGCACTCGGGTGCGAGGAGTCGAAGATTCGCGTGCACCATCTGGGCATCGACCTCTCGCTGATTCCGTTCGAGCCGCGCGTATGGAAACCGGGGGAACCGCTGCGCGCGCTCCTGACCGGTACGTTCCGGGAGAAGAAGGGGTTCCCGGTGGCCCTCGAGGCCCTCGCGCGGATCCAGAACGACGTGCCGCTCGAGATCACGATCATCGGCGACGCGTCCG
>CAZPUV010000062.1:1908-11247 GCA_964589805.1 uncultured bacterium
CATGATGGACACCATCGCGCGCACCGGTCTCGGCGCGAAGACGCGCCTGCTCGGCTTCCGGCCCTACCGTGACGTCATGGAGGAGGCCCGCCGCCACCACGTATTCGTCGCGCCGAGTGTCACGGCCGGGGACGGAGACACGGAAGGCGGGGCGCCGGTGTCGCTCATCGAAATGAGCGCATCGGGCATGATGATCGCGAGCTCGACGCATTGTGACATTCCGGGTGTCATCGTCGATGGTCGCACGGGATTCCTGTCCCCCGAGCGCGACGTGGACGCGCTCACCGCGAATCTGCGCCGCATCGTCACGGAGCGCGACGCGTGGCCCGCGATGCAGGCGGCCGGCCGCGCACACATCGAAGCGGAATTCGACGCGCGCCGTCAGGGCGAGCGGCTGGCGGCGATCTATCACGAAATCGCCCGGGCGAAGCCCGGCGAGGCCGGGGTGCCGGGCGCGGCGGGGAATGGATGATGGCGAAGCGTCCCGCGAACGCGCAGTGGTACAACTGGTACGCGAACCGGCTGCTCGAGCGCGGCGTCGCCGACGTCACCCGCGGCCTTTCCGGGCGGCGGGTGCTCGACGTGGGCTGCGGCGTGCAGCCATACCGCCACCTGCTCGCGGGGTTCGCCCTCTACGTGGGCTTCGACTCGCCGTCCCGTCCGGACAGCGCCGGGAAAGCAGACGCGTTCGGCGATGCCACCGCGCTGCCGTTCACGAACGGATGTGCGGATGCGGTGCTCTGCACCGAGGTCATGGAACACGTTCCGGAGCCCGACACGATGCTCTCGGAGATCCACCGGGTGCTCCGGGCCGGCGGAAGCCTCGTGGTGTCGGTTCCGTTCACCTGGCAGCTCCACGACGAGCCGCACGACTACTGGCGCTTCACCGAATTCGGGCTGCGGGTGATTCTGGAAAGGAACGGCTTCGAAGTGGTGGCGCTTCGGAGCACCAATGGCACGCTGGGCGCGCTGCTCCAGTCACGCGTCTACGCGCTCGTTCACGTGGCGGGGCGCCTGCGCGCCGTGGTGCGGCCGGTCGCCTGGGCCATGCAGATGCTGGCGTCCGCGCTCGGCCCCGTGGACCGCAACCGGCGCATGACGAGCAACTACGTGGCGCTCGCGAGAAGGAAATGATGGCCGGACTCGTGTTCATACTCGGCACGCAGCGCTCGGGAACGACGTGGCTCGCCAACATCTTCGACTCGCATCCCGGATGCGTGCACTACTACGAACCGTTCGCGCCCGGATACGGGATATTCCCGTACTTTCCGCACGAGTTCGAGTATCCGGCCGCGCCGGACCCGGAGCTGGCGTCGCGCCTTCGCGCCGACCTGCCGCGACTGGTGAACTACCGGTCGTACTTCTTCGACCCGGTCCACGCCGGCCGCCGCCAGTTCGCGTTCGAGGCCTGGCTGATGGGACGGCTGGAGATCGCCGGCAGGAGGCTCAACACGCGGGCGTTTCGGTTCGCGAGCCGGTTCAACCTCCTGCACCTCAACCGCATCGGGCAGCAGCCGGTGGCCTGGTTCGAGAAGGGCGACATCCGCGTCACCGCCATCAAGGAGGTGCGCCTCTACTTCAAGGCCGCGCTCCTGGCCGACGTGTTCCCCGAGGCGAAGTTCATCCACGTGATGCGCCACCCCGCCGCGGTCGTGCTGTCGATGGACAACTTCCTCCGGCGCGGGCGCCTGGTGGAAATCCGCGACCACATCGGCCGGTTCGTGGAGACCATCCGCGCGCAGGAATCACTCGCCCGGTACGAACCCGTGCTCGCGCGCGTGCGCGAGGGGAATCTGCACGACCGGCTCGCGGCCTACTGGCGCGTGGCCAACGAGGAACTGTCCATGCAGCTGGGCCTGATGCCGTCGCGTGCCTGTCCGCTGGTCTACGAGGAAATCGCCACCGACCCGCTCGCGCGCGTGGCGGAGATGTTCGCCTGGTGCGGACTGGACATGGCCACCGCGACCGACGAGTACGTACGGGCGTCATCGACTTCCGACTCGGACCGGAAGACGGCGCTGGACACGAACCGTGTTTCGGCCACCTACTACCGGGACTGGGTGGGGAAGGTGACGCCCGCGGTGCGGGACTCGGTCGAGCGTGTCTGCGGCGACAGCCCGCTCATGCGGCGATTCGAACCGTACTACCGGGACGCCTGAGCGGGCAGAGCATCGCGCACATGACACACGACGTCGACATCAAGCACCTGCGCCGCCGCGCCACTTCCGGAGCGCGCTGGACGGGGACGTCCACGGTGGTGCGCATCGCGACCCAGTTCGTGCAGCTCGCCGTGCTCGCCAGGCTTCTGCGCGTCGAGGACTTCGGGCTCATGGCCATGGTCAACGTGGTGCTCGCGTTCGCGCAGACGTTCGCCGACGCGGGGGTGAGCAACGCCATCATCCACTACCGCGACGCAAAACGCGAAGAGCTGTCCAGCCTGTACTGGCTCAACCTGCTCGCGGGCGCGCTGGTATTCGCGCTGATGTGGTTCGCGGCGCCGCTGGTGGCCAGGGTATACAGGCAGCCCGAACTGATCGACCTGGTGCGCGTCGCGTCGGTGATCTTCGTCATCGGGCCGGTCGGCCAGCAGTTCCAGGTGTTGATGGAGCGCGATCTCCGCTTCCGGCGTCTCTCGGTGATCGAGGTGGGCGCGCTGGTCGTGAGCGCCGTCGCGGGCGTCGTACTGGCGCTTCGGGGCTTCGGGGTGTGGTCGCTGGTGTGGGGGACCGTCGTGCTCTTCACCGTTCGTGCCGTGACACTCGCCGCCGTCGGGTGGTCCACGTGGCGTCCGGAGGTGCGTTTCGTTCCGCGCGAGTGCCTCCGGTTCCTGCGATTCGGCCTCTTTCAGATGGGCGAGCGCACGCTCAACCTGGTCGGGCAGCATCTCGACAAACTCGTGATCGGGATCCTGATGGGACCGGGCCCGCTCGGCTACTATGAACTCGCCTACCGCCTGATCGCGAGGCCGTATCAGATCATCAACCCGATCTTCACGCGCGTGGCGTTTCCCGTATTCTCCGCCGTGCAGAAGGACCGCGATCGCCTGCGCAAGGGCTACCTGGAGCTGATCGAAGTGCTGGGTGCTGTCACCGTGCCGCTCTACGCAATTCTCTTCGCGCTCGCGCCCGCGTTCATCCGCGTTCAACTCGGTCCCGACTACGAGCCCAGCATCCCGCTCCTGCGCATCCTCTGCATCGTGGGGCTGAGCTACTCGCTCCTGAGCCCGGTGGGGAGCCTCCTCCTCGCCTGCGGACGCGCGGACGTCGGGTTCTACATCAACGTCGTGCGGACGACGCTCATCCTCGTCGGAATGTGGATCGGGTCGCGGTTCGGACTCGAGGGGATCGCGTGGGCGCTGGTGATCGTGATCACGCTGTTCATGTTCCCCACGCACATCGTCATACGGCGCTGGCTGGTGGGAATGACGTTCGCGGAGTTCATGCTGCGGCTGACGCCGTTTGCGTGGCCGTCCTTGCTGGCGGCGGCGGCGTGCCTGGCGGCGCACCGCCTGGTTCCGTGGCCGAACGCGGCTGTCGAGCTCGGCGCGATGCTGCTGGTCGCGGGCGGAATCTACGTGGGATGGCTCGCCTGGCGCGAGCGGGGACGGTTCGACCGGATGCTCGCCCTGGTCCGCTCGTGACCGTTGCCGCGACCGGGCTTCCGTGGTAACCTGTTGCCGCTCCACAATAACCCGGAGGGGACACGACGCGCATGAGTGACACGCCCGTGCGCCCGAAAGACCGGTTCCTGGTCTTCGGGGCGCCCCAGATCGAACAGGCCGAAATCGACGAAGTCGTGGATTCGATCCGCAGCGGCTGGCTCGGGACGGGGCCGAAAGTCGCGCGTTTCGAAGAGGACTTCAAGCGCTACAAGCAGGCGCCCCACGCGGCCGCGGTGTACTCGTGCACGGCGGCGCTGCATCTCGCCATGCTCGCGTGCGGGCTGGGCGAGGGCGACGAGGTCATCACGACGCCGCTCACGTTCTGCGCGTCGGTCAACGCCATCATCCATGCAGGCGCCTCACCGGTGCTCGCCGACGTCGATCCGCGCACGATGAACATCGACCCCGCCCGCATCGAGGAGAAGATCACGCCGCGCACGCGGGCGATCATGCCCGTTCACTTCGCGGGGCGTCCCTGCGACATGGACGCGATCATGACGATCGCGCGAAAGCGCAATCTCATGATCATCGAAGACTGCGCGCACGCAATCGAGGCCCGCTACAAGGGACGCGAGGCGGGGCTGTTCGGCGAGTTCGGCTGCTTCAGCTTCTACGTCACGAAGAACGTGATCACCGGCGAAGGCGGCATGGTGCTCGCGAGCGACGAGGCGCTCGCGGCCCGCATCAAGGTGCTCGCCCTGCACGGCATGAGCAAGGACGCGTGGAAACGCTTCAGCGACTCGGGCTGGGTTCACTACCAGGTCGTCGAGGCCGGTTTCAAGTACAACATGATGGACATCCAGGCGGCGATCGGGATCCACCAGTTGCAGCGCGTGGAGAAGAACTGGGAACGCCGGCGGGAGATCTGGCAACGGTACAACGAGGCCTTCGCCAATCTGCCCGTCGGAACCCCGTCCGAGCCGGACGAGGACACGCGGCACGCGTTCCATCTCTACACGATCATGGTCGCGAAGGGGCGCTCGGGAATCGCCCGTGACGACTTCCTCGCGGCCGTACAGGCGCACAACGTCGGTGTGGGCGTGCACTACATGAGCGTTCCCGAGCATCCTTATTACCAGCAGCGCTTCGGGTGGAAGCCGGAGGAATACCCCAACGCGATGCGGATCGGACGCGAGACGGTGAGCCTGCCGTTCTCGCCGCGGCTCACGGACGAAGATGTTGCCGACGTGATCGAAGCCGTGGGGCGCGTGCTCGCCAGGTGACCGGATGACCACTCGATCCCGCCCGGTTGACTCCTTCGCGCCGATTGCCAATCATGGCCCCGGACTCCTGCGACCGGAACACTCGTGACGGATTCGACACCGAAGACGCTCCACACCCTCCTCCACACGATCGTCGACTACGCGGGGTTGTTTCCACCCGCGGGTCTCGACCTGGACGCGGCGGTCCGGAACTACGCGGCATACCGGCGGGATCCGAACGCCTGGATGCTGGGCCGCTTCGTCGTGCCCGTCGCGCGCCTCGACGACATGAGCGCGGCGATGCATCTGGCCGGCGTGGTGGAAACCGAGCCCCACTGGAGGATCTCGGCGCTGGCCGGCGAGAACGTCACGCGGGACATGGCGCGGATCGTGGAGTTCAACGCCGGGGCGGCGGGGGCGGTCGTGGATACCGTGGAGATCAAGGCGTCCACGGAGGAAGCCATCCGGCGGTCGGCAGCGGCGATGCCGACCGGGATCCGCGCCTACGTCGAGATACCGGTGGCCGAGGATCCGCGCGCGCTGGTCGGCGTGATCGCGGAAAAGAAGCTCGGCGCCAAGATCCGTACCGGCGGTCTCACCGCGGACGCGATTCCACCGCCCGAACACGTGGCGCGGTTCATTCGACACTGCTATGCCGCGGGTGTCGCTTTCAAGGCCACGGCGGGACTGCATCACCCGTTCCGTTCGTTGCAACCGCTGACGTACGACGACGGCGCGCCGCGCGCCGTCATGCATGGCTTCATGAACGTGTTCCTGACGGCTGTCCTGCATTACAACGGCATGACCGTCGCCGACGCGAACTCATTCATACAGGCGGAATCACTGGACGACGTGGAATTCACCGATGACCATCTGGCGTGGCGCGACTACCGTGTCTCGCGCGCCGAACTAACCACCATCCGGCGCCGGTTCGCGATCTCCTTCGGATCGTGTTCGTTCCGCGAGCCGGTGGACGACCTCATCAAGGCAGGGCTGCTCTCATGACCAATGACACGCATCGCGCCGATCTCCGCTCGTGGGTGGAGTCGGCCAATGACGGCAAGACCGACTTCTCCATCCAGAACCTCCCGTTCGGCGTATTCCGCGACTGGGAGGGGGACGACTCGCCGCGCGTGGGCGTGGCTATCGGCGACCGCGTGCTCGACGTGTCGGCCCTGCGGGCCGGGCTCTTCAGCGGAACCGCCCGGCGCGCGGTCGAGGCGTGCGCCGAACCCGTGCTCAACCCGCTGATGGCGCTGGGGCCGGCGGCGTGGAGCGCGCTCCGCGCGCGACTGTCGGAACTGCTCTCCGCCGGTCACCCGGACGCCGACGCCGCGCGGCGCTCGATCGAAACCGTGCTCTATCCGGCGTCGGACGTCGAGATGCTGGTTCCCGCGTCGATCGGCGACTACACCGACTTCTACGCGTCGGTCTTTCACGCGACCAACGTCGGGAGCATGTTCCGACCCGACAACCCGCTTCTCCCGAACTACAGACACGTGCCTATCGGCTATCACGGGCGGGCCTCGTCGATCGTCGTTTCGGGGGCGGCGGTGAAGCGCCCGGTGGGGCAGACGATGGCGGACGGCGCAGATTCGCCCTCGTTCGGTCCCTCGCGACTGCTCGACTACGAGGTGGAGGTGGGTGCCTTCGTCGGGCCGGGCAACGCGCGGGGCGAGTCGATCACGATCGCGGGCGCGCGCGAGCGTCTCTTCGGCCTGTGCCTCGTCAACGACTGGAGTGCGCGCGACATCCAGAAGTGGGAGTACCAGCCGCTCGGTCCGTTCCTCGCCAAGAATTTCGCCACCACGGTGTCGCCCTGGGTTGTTACCATGGAGGCGCTGGAGCCGTTCCGTGTTCCCGCGTTCCCGCGCCCCGAAGGTGATCCCGCGCCGCTTCCGTACCTCTCGGACCCGGACGACCAGCGCGAGGGTGCATTCGACATCACGGTCGAGGCGTTCATCGAGTCGCCGAGGATGCGCGCGGACGGGTTCGAAGGTGTGCGCGTGAGCCGTGGGAACTTCCGCGACATGTACTGGACGCTCGCACAGATGCTCGCTCACCACGCCAGCAACGGCTGCAATCTCCGGCCCGGCGATCTCCTCGCGAGCGGCACGGTATCCGGCGAGGCGCGCGAGTCGGCCGGTTGTCTTCTGGAGCGAACCTGGCGGGGGACGGAGCCGATCGAGCTGCCGTCCGGTGAGAAGCGGACGTTCCTGGAAGACGGCGATACGGTGATCATCCGCGCGTACTGCGAGCGTGACGGCGCCGTCCGCATCGGATTCGGAGAATGCCGGGGCACCGTGACCCCGGCCGCTTGACGCAACACCGCCGCGCTTCCGGCGCGGTGGTCCAACCTGGAGGTGAATCATGCCGACCCTGGCCGCAACCAATCGGGACGGAGATGCAATGCAACTGGACACGAAGCACGTGGATACGCTGCGTGCGGCGCTGCGCGGAACACTTCTCTCCGCCAGCGATCCCGGCTACGACGACTCGCGCTCGCTCTGGAACGCCATGATCGACCGGCGGCCGGCGCTCGTCGCCCGGTGTCTCGGGACTGCGGACGTGATGGCGTGCGTGCGCTTTGCGCGTGACACCGGGATTGCCCTCTCCATCAAGGGAGGCGGACACAACATCGCCGGGCTCGCCTGCTGCGATGGCGGGCTCATGCTGGATCTGTGCGCGATGCGCGGCGTCTGGGTGGATCCGGCGACCAGGGTGGCGCATGCCCAGGGCGGCTGTCTGCTCGGCGACGTCGACCGTGAAACGCAGCTCCACGGGCTCGCCGCCCCGCTCGGCTTCGTCTCGCTCACCGGCATCGCGGGGCTCACACTCGGCGGCGGATTCGGCTACATGTCGCGGCGATGTGGATGGACGAGTGACAGCGTCCGGTCGATGACACTCGTGACCGCCGACGCGAAGATCGTTCGCGCGAGCGAGAAGGAGAACGCCGACCTCTTCTGGGGGCTGCGCGGGGGCGGCGGGAACTTCGGCGTCGTCACGAACATCGAATACGCGCTGTTTCCGGTCGGCCCGGAAATCGTGGGTGGGGCGGTGGCGTGGCGTGCGGACGCCGCGCCCGGCGTGCTGGATGTGTTTCACCGCCTCGCCGCACAGGCACCTCCCGAGCTGACGCTGGTCGTGCTGCTGCGCATGGCGCCCCCCGCGCCGTGGATCGATCCTTCCGCGCACGGAAAGCCGGTCGTCGTCGTGATCGCATGCCACACCGGCCGCGTCGAGGACGGTGAGAAGCTCGTCGCACCCATCAAGGGGTTCGGAAAGCCGGTCGGGGATGTGATGCAGCGGAGACCGTACGTCACCCAGCAGAGCCTGCTCGACGCCACGCAGCCGAAGGGCCGGAGATACTACTGGAAGTCCGAGTACGTTTCGAAGATCGACATGGAACTGCTTGGAGCGCTCGCCGAAAACGGTGCGAAGATCCAGTCGCCCCACTCTGCGGCCATCGTATTCCAGCTGGGCGGGGCGATCGGGAATCTCCCCGGTGACCACTCGGCGGTGGGGAATCGCGACGCGGCCGCGGTGTTCAACCTCACGTCGTCGTGGGAAAGCGCCGCGGACGACCGCGGAAACATCGCCTGGGCGCGCGACGCGTGGGGCGACATGAAGCGGTTTTCGACCGGCGGGACGTACGTCAACTTCCTCAACGCGGATGATGCGGGGGATCGTACCGAGGCTGCGTACGGCGCCAACTTCGAACGACTTGCGGAGATCAAGCGTGCGTGGGATCCTGAGAACGTGTTCCGCGCCAACAAGAACATCGTCCCGGCGGGATCGTAGGCCCTCGTCGACAGAACACGGCCGCGCGAAAGGAAGATGCCATGAAACTGACATTCCACGGCCATTCGTGCTGGGAAGTACGGGGTGCGAAGCATCGCGTCCTGATCGATCCGTTCCTGTCCGACAACCCGAAAGCCGATGTCGGTCCGGACCACTTCAAACAGCTCGACGCGGTTCTTCTGTCGCACGGCCATGGCGACCACATCGGGGACGCCGAGGCGATCGCGAAGAAGACGGGTGCGGTGATCGTGGCCAACTACGAGATCGCGAACTACTACTCGGCGCGCGGCTGCAAGTCGCACGGCATGAGCATCGGCGGCGGGTTCGACTTTCCCTTCGGCCGGGTGAAGCTCGTGATCGCCCACCACGGTTCCACCGGCCCCGGCGGCGAGGCCCTGGGAAGCCCGGCGGGAATCGTCTTAACTATGGATAATAAAAGGATTTACCACGCCGGGGACACGGCCGTGTTCCTGGACATGCAGCTCATCTCGGAACTCAACGGCCCGTTCGACCTGTGCATGCTCCCGATCGGAGACAACTTCACGATGGGCGTCGACGACGCGGTGAAGGCGTGCGAGCTGATACGCGCGAAGGTGCACGTGCCGATGCACTACGACACCTTCCCGGTGGTGAAGGCCGACGCGGGCGATTTCGTGAAGAAGGTGGAGGCAAAGG
>CAZPUV010000063.1:0-11118 GCA_964589805.1 uncultured bacterium
CGATCGTCCGGTGTTCGTCGCTTGACTTCAGTGCACACCCGGCAAGATTCTTGGTGTGTCGCTCACCAACGACGTCGACCTGGACGACGACTGCTTCTTCGCCGCCGAGTTGCACCTTGACGACGCCACCTAAACACAGGCGTGTGGGCTCGTCAAGGAATTCCGAGACGGCGCGCAGCGTGGCATCGGCGACGACGGAAAGCACCCCGGCCGAAGGGTTGTCGCTCTCACTGCTTCCGAAGGTGAGCGAGCCGTCGCGCGTGAGTTCAACCTCGGCGCGGAATCCCTCGCGCGACGACACCACGTTCACGCGCGCGAAGGCAAACCGCGACGCGTGCTCGATGATCGGGAACTCCTCGACGGCGGGCTCGGAACTCTCCGCACCCGCGTCCAGCACGACGACCCCGATCTTCTTGTAGTCGACGTCGAGGTCCATGCCCGCCTTGAGGGCGCTCTCCACGTCCCGGGCGATGAACTTCGGGCTCTTCCCGGCCCCGGCGACGACGTGGATCTCCGCGACCTGCCCCGACCCGTTCAGCCGGATCCGGCACGACGACACGCCCTGGATCCGCCCGATGAGGGCTTCGGCGCGCCGGACATCTTCAGGTGTAAGTCGATGGTCTGCCATGGGTTATCAGATGCGGTCCGCCGCCGGCCCATCCCGGCGGCCGCGCAACTCATTATATCACACGGTGAGCAGCAAGAATCCTTCCAGCGGCCGGCGCGCGCCCCGGCGCTAGTAGCGCACGAGGTCGACCAGGTGGCGTCGGCGGCTCTCGATGTCGCCCGCCGACAGGCCGCAGATACCCTCCACGGAAAACGCCTCCACGGCAAAACTGGCCATCACCGTTCCCCACGTGAGGGCCGCAGCCAGGTTCGAACGGTCGAGCGAACCACTCCGCGACAGATGCCCCATGAATCCGCCGGCGAACGTGTCACCCGCCCCGGTCGGGTCCACCACGCGCGAGAGGAGCACCGCGGGCACGTACAGCGTCACGTCGGGTCCGAAGAGGACGGCGCCGTGTTCTCCGCGCTTGATCACGATGTAGCGCGGTCCCCACTGCCGGATCTTTCCCGCCGCCCCCAGCACGGTCCACTCCTCGGCGAGTTGCATGGCCTCTTCGTCGTTGATGAAGAGCAGGTCGACGTGCGCGAGAACCTCGTGAAGCGCGTCGCGCTCCGTGTTGATCCAGAAGTTCATCGTGTCCATGGCCACGAGTTCCGCGTTGTTCGTCTGCTTGCGGACCGAGAGCTGGAGCCTGGGATCGATGTTTCCGAGCAGCACGAACTTCGTGTTCCGGTAGGCCCCGGGAATCGTCGGGTTGAAGTGCTGGAACACGTTGAGGGCGGTCTCCAGCGTGTCGCGGTCCTTGAAGTTCTCGTGGTACCGGCCCTTCCAGTGGAAGGTCTTCCCCGCGACGGTCTCTATCCCGCGGACGTCGACCCCGTGTCCGTGGAGCTTGCCCATGTGGTGTTCGCCGAAATCGTCGCCGACGATCCCCACCACCTGCGGCCGGGAGAAGTAGCTCGCCGCGATGGAGGCGTAGCTCGCCGAGCCGCCCAGCGCCATCTCGGCGCGTCCGTGCGGTGTTTCCACCGAGTCGAATGCAACCGATCCCACGATCAATACGGGTTCGTTCTTGTGCGCGTCGCTCATCGTCTTCTCCATGGAGTTCGTGCGGTCACATGCTGCTCGGCGCGCCGACCCCCAGCAGGTGCAGCGCATTCTTGAGCACGATCTTGGTGGCCCGGGCCAGATCCAGGCGCGCGGCCGAGAGCGCGGGATCGTCCCCGACGATCCGGCACACGTGATAGAACTGGTGGAAGGCCGTGGCGAGTTCCTGGGCGCTGGTCGCGATGCGGTGCGGTTCGCGCGCCTGCGCCGCGGCCGCCACCGTGCCGGGGAAATGCAGGAGGTGCAGCATCAGCGCACGTTCTTCCGGCTCCGTGAGGCGCGCCAGGTCGCTGCCGGCCGAGGAAACGCCGCGTTCCTCGGCGAACCGGATCACGCTGGCGATGCGCGCGTGCGCGTACTGGACGTAGTACACCGGGTTCTCGTCCGATTGCTTCCGCGCCAGCGTCAGATCGAAATCGAGCGGTGAGTTCGCACGGCGCATGAGGAAGAAGTACTTGGCCACGTCGACGCCGACGTCGTCGATCAGATCGCGCATGGTGATGAATTCGCCGGCCCGCTTGCTCATGCTGACCGGCTGCCCCGATTCGAGCAGCCGCACCCACCCCACGATGATGATCTCGAGCCAGTCGGAAGCGGCTCCGAGCGCCCCCATCGCCGCCTGCATGCGCGCCACGTGCCCGTGGTGGTCGGGCCCCAGGAGCCCGATGGCCCGGTCGAACCCGCGGTCGAGTTTGGTCGCGTGGTACGCGATGTCGGCGAGGAAGTAGGTGGACTCCCCGTCGCTCTTACGCAACACGCGGTCCTTGTCGTCGCCGAAGTCGGTGGAGCGGAAGAACACGGCTCCGTCCTGCTCGTACGTGTGCCCGCTGGCGACGAGCCGCCGGAACACGGCTTCCACGCCCGCCGGATGCAGCGATGACTCGAGGAAGAACTCGTCGAAGCGGACGCCGTAGCGATCGAGATCCTCGCGGATGCGGGCGAGCAGGCGCTCCGCGGCGACCCGGCCGAGCGCCGGGGCGTCGTCGCGTCTCCCGGCCAGCGCACGCGCCTGTGCCTCGTCGAGTGCCGACGCGATCTCGGTGAGATACCCGCCCGGGTACTGGTACTGGTCCAGCGCCTCGCCGGGCGCGGTCGTTCCCAGCCGCTCGCGCAGGCGGAAGCCAAGACTCGCGCCCAGCGCTTCGACCTGCTTTCCGTAGTCGTTGACGTAGTACTCGCCCTGCGTGCGAAAGCCCGCGAAGTCGAGGAGGTTCAGGATCGCGTTGCCCACCGCCGCCGCGCGCGCGGAGACGATGACCAGCGGACCGGTCGGGTTCGCCGAGACGTACTCCACCTGCACGCGCCTCCCGGCGCCGTCGCTGGTTCGCCCGTAGTCATCACCACCCTCCAGCGCTTCGCGCACGGTCGCCTGCAGCACGGGTGCGGCGAGCCGGAAGTTTATGAAACCGGGGCGGACGGCCTCGACGCTCGCAACCACATCCGTGCCGATCTGGAGCGAAGACGCCACGCGCTCCGCGATTTCCATGGGGTTCTTCTTGAGGATCTTCGCGAGCGACATCGCCACCGGTGTCGCGATGTCTCCGTGCGCCGCCTCGCGCGGACGCTCCACCGAAACCGCCACGCCCGGCGTGTCGTATCCCAGCCTGCGCAGCGCGTCGGCAATTCCCGCCGCGATGGTGTCTCGTGCGCTCACCCGCGCGACTCCCCGTCGTCGACCCGCTCCACGGGCGCGTCGCCCCAGAGTCTCTCGAGCTGGTAGTAGCCGCGGACCTCTGGCTGGAACACGTGCACGACGATATCGATCATGTCGATCAGCACCCAGCGCAGCGATTCGTAACCTTCGACGTTGTAGACTTCCATGCCGGACTTGTCGGCCTGTTCGAGCACGTTGTCGGCGATGGCCTTCACCTGCGGCCCCGAATCCCCCGTGCACAGGATGAAGAAACTCGTCATGTCGGTGACCTTGCGAAGGTCCATGATCATCAGGTCTGCGGCCTTCTTGTCGCGCGCGAATCCCGCCACCTTGCGCGCCGTGACCTTCGTGGCGCGCGCTACCTTTCCGCGCGCCTTGTTGCGCGCCGGGGCCTTCCTTTCCGTCGATCTCTTCGTCACACCGCCTCCATCATGAATCGTTCCTGACCCGGCGACGTCGCATGACGATCACCGCAAGAAGAGCGCTGCCAATATACAGGACCACCAGCGGCACCGCCATGAGCACCATCGACACCGGATCGGGCGGCGTGAATATCGCGGCACCCACGGCGATGATAACCACCGCGTAGCGCCATTGCCGCAGGAACACCCGGGGCGACACGATACCCAGCAGCGACAGGAGCAGAATCACGATCGGAAGCTGAAAGACCAGGCCGAACGCGAGACACATCCTCGACACCGTGTTGAAGTACGCACCCACCGAGATCATCGGCTGGATCTTCTCGGTGGCATAACCCAGCATGAACCGGATGATCACCGGAATGACGAGAAGATATGAGAACACGACCCCGCCGTAGAACAGCACCGCGGACGAGACGACCACGGGAACGATCCGTCCGCGTTCCTTCCGGAACAGCCCGGGCGAGACGAACCGCCACACACGGTAACCGACGTACGGGAACGCCGCCAGGGCGCCGAGGATGAAGCTCAGCTTCATCCGGGTCATGAACGCTTCCGACGGTGTGAGGAACGTCAGGTGCTCGACCGGGACGTCGGCTACCAGCCATTCCATGACCGTGCCGCTGACGAACCAGAAGCCGACCGAGGAGCCGAGTACCGCGATGATGGATGAGACCAGGACGCCGCGAAGTTCGCCGAGATGGTCCCAGAAGGACATCTCCCGCAGGACTTCGGCGCGCGCGGGCTCGCGTAGAGGCCGCATTTCCCTCCGCTAGAGGAGCGCCCGCTCGAGCTGGTATGTCACGTTGACCGACGTGGCGTTGCCCCCGCCCGACGTCGGCGACATCTCGGTCTTAACGTCCATCCTGGCCTTGAGCTTGACCACCAGCCGGGCCTCCGGGTCATAGGAGAACTCGATCTTCCCCTTGCCCCCGCCTTTGACGTCGAACGTCCCCATCCCGGTGGCAGATTGTCCCGAGAGATCGGTCGCGATGTCGCCGGTTACGACCGCGCAGTTGCGCCCGCCTTCCTTCTTGCTCTCCTTGAACTTGTAGAGCGTCGTGGTCGCCACGTCCATCCCCCCGTCGCCCTTGTCCTTCTGGGCGTGATCCCAGGTGCCACCCGGCGCAAACGCCTTTCCGGGAAGGTGCACGTACCAGTTCTCCACGACCATCGTCACGAACTGCTCCATCCGCTCCCATTCCTCATAGTAGCCGACCGGTTTGATATCGCTCACTTCTCCGGCGGAATCCACCTGGTACGACACCGACTTGCCGATCATCGCCTCGGCGATCGGGTCGGAGGAGAGGTTGCCGAACATCTGGCGTGACATGTCCGCCTTGTCGAACGTCATCTCCATCCCGTACTTCCCTTCGGCCGCCGACTTGCACGTCACCGTCACCTGCAGGTCCGCGATCTGCCCCATCGCGTTGCCTCCGAAGTCCAACTCCTGGTTGAGCTTCACCCGGTAACGCAGCTTCGTGCCCTCCGTGAAACCGTATGCGAACGTCACTTCCTGGGCGGCGGCCGGAAGTGCGAACCCGACCACCAGAATCGCCATGACCGCCAGGACCACGCTTCTGTTCATCTCGCTACCTCCGTCACGACCACCCGATCAATCCGGGCGGTCCTTGTTCTGTCTGTCGAGCAGGTTCCGAACCTCGCTCATGAACTGGTTGATGTCCTTGAACTGCCGGTACACCGAGGCAAACCGCACATAGGCAACTTCGTCGAGCGACTGCAGCCGATCGATGACCAGGTTGCCGATTTCCGTGCTCTTCACCTCGTTCTTGAACTTCGCAAACATCACGGCCTCGATATCGTCGACGACCTTCTCCAGCTGCTCGCGCGACACCGGCCGTTTCTCGCACGCCTTGACGAGTCCGGAGAGCAGTTTCTCACGGCTGTACTGCTCGCGCCGTCCGTCCTTCTTTACCACCATCAACGGCGCCCGCTCGATGTACTCGTATGTCGTGAAACGGAAGCTGCACTTGAGACACTCACGGCGGCGGCGGATCGCCTCGCCTTCCTTGGTCGTCCGGGAATCGACTACCTTGTCCTCTTCGAATCCGCACTGGGGGCATTTCATGGGTTCACCGCAACTCCGGATACAGGGGGAACGCGTCGCACAGCTCGCGGGTCGCCCGGCGCACATCCGCGGCAACCGTCTCGTCACCCGGATTCTCGAGCACGCGCCCCATCAGGGCGGCGATCCGTTTCATCTCGGGTTCCTTCATCCCGCGCGTGGTCAGCGCCGGTGTTCCCACGCGGATTCCGCTGGTGACGAATGGACTGCGCGTGTCGAACGGCACCGTGTTCTTGTTCACGGTGATGCCCGCCGCCTCGAGGGCCGCCTCCGCCTTCTTGCCGCTCAGTTTGTGCGCGGACAGATCGAGCAGGAAGAGATGCGTGTCGGTGCCACCCGTGACCACGTCGAAGCCCGTTTCCATGAACCGCGCGGCCAGCGCGCGCGCATTCGCCACCACCTGCCGCTGGTAGGCGCGGAACCCGTCGCCCATCGCCTCGAGGAAGCACACCGCCTTCGCGGCGATGATGTGCATGAACGGACCACCCTGCATGCCGGGGAACGTGATCTTGTCCACCGCCTCCGCATTGCGCTCCGGCGCCAGCACGAAGCCGCCGCGCGGTCCGCGCAGCGTCTTGTGCGTGGTGCTCGTCACCACGTCCGCGTGGGGAACCGGGCTCGGGTGCAGGCCGGCTGCGACGAGCCCGGCGAAGTGCGCCATGTCCACCATGAGCAGGCAGCCGGCTTCGTCGCAGATCGCTCGCAACCGGGGAAAATCCCACGTTCGCGCATACGCGCTTCCGCCCGCCACGAACATCTTCGGCCTTTCGGCGAGCACCTGATTCCGGAGCGAGTCGTAGTTGATCACGCGCGTCTCGGGGTCGACCTCGTAGGGCACGACCTCGAAGAACATGCCCGAGAAGTTGACCGCGTGCCCGTGCGTGAGATGTCCGCCGTGCGAGAGCGACAGCCCCATGATCTTGTCACCGGGCTTGAGAAACGCGAAGTAGGCCGCCATGTTGGCCTGGCTCCCGGAATGCGGCTGGACGTTGGCGTGCTCGGCTGCGAAGAGATCCTTCGCCCGGTCGCGCGCGAGATTCTCCGCCCTGTCCACCTCTTCGCACCCGCCGTAGTACCGCTTGCCCGGGTAGCCCTCGGCGTACTTGTTCGTCATCACGGATCCCATCGCCGCCAGCACCGCCGGGCTCACGAAATTCTCCGAGGCGATCATCTCGAGCGTGCCGTGCTGACGGACGGCTTCGGCCCGAATGGCGTCCGCGATCTCGGGATCGACTGCCTTGAGAGCGCGCGCGAAGTCGCTCACGGCTTCCGCTTCCTTCCGCGCGGCGCGGACTTCCATCCGTCGAAGCGGGGCAGGTGCTCCGCCATCGACTCGATGCACTCCCGCATCACGCCGTACATCCGTTGATACGTCTCGAGCGGGCCGCCGATCGGATCGGGAATGTCCCCGTGGTGGCGGTCCGAGAAGTTCGTGAGGAGAAAGGTGTGTTCGAGCGCGTCGGACTCGATCTCCCCGACGGCTTCGCGGTGCCGGACCCCCATGGTCACGATGAGGTCGGCATTGCGAACCAGGGCCTGTTTCAGGAGGCGGGACCGGTGCGCGGAGAGGTCGAGCGCGTGCTCCCTGCCGACTTCGATCGAAAACCGCGACGCGGGACTCCCTTCCATTGCCGACGTTCCAGCGGATGAGATGTGGAACGACATCCCGGTCTTCCCCGCGAGCACCTGCTTCGCGATCGCTTCCGCGAGGGGGCTCCGGCACGTATTCCCGGAACACACGAAGAGAATCTTCTTCAAATCAACCCTTCCCGGTCCCCCGCCCGGCGATCCGGCCGCGCCATCCGCCGTGGCCGGCGGGGGGGCAACGTGCGACGGGACATGCGATTGCACCCTCTCCCGCGCGGGCTACGATACAAACAACGAGTTGACTTTGCAACCGATTCCGACTAATTACATTGGATTCCCCAAGGCCGTTTTCCGGGAGGCTCACTTGAAGTTCCACCCAGCGGCCGCGCTTGCGAGCGCGGCCCTTACGTTGACCGCATCGCTCGCGTTCGCCGAGCCGATCCTCAAACCGCACAAGTACTATGGCCCCATCCCCCAGTCGGCGCTGTTCCTCCGCGTGGGCATGCTCGGGGGCGCGGCCAACGAGGAGATGACCGCATTCCTCGACGGCCGGCTGAAGCCGCCGTTCACGGCCCGCACGGACGATTTCGGCCACGGGCTCAGCGTCGAAGGCGCCTACATGTTCAAACCCCACCCGTTCTTCGGCCTTCGCATGGGAGCCACCTACTCGGCGCTTCGCTCGGATGGCAGCGGCACCTTCGTTCCCCGGGCCAGCGGGACGACCACGAACCCTCCCATCCTGGACTACACCCGCGAGTTCGACGTCGACCTCTTCGTGTTCGAGTTCTCGGCCGTTTACTACTTCTCGGACGCGTCGGTGAAGGAGTTCCAGACCTACCTGGGCGCGGGGTTCAGCGTGGGCCTGCCCCACGAGACGTTCCGGGAAACGCGGGTGGACCAGGACACGGGCCTCGTCTACGGCGACCCGATCGACCTCAGCGAGTGGGACGTCGCCGCGGGCGTGCACGCGGTCCTCGGGGCCATCTACTATGTGACGAACCAGTTCGGGGTTTCGGCGGAGGGACGCCTCCAGCTCGTGGAGGGTCGCTTCGATCAACTCGAGACGCCGAACGAGGTCGGCGTTCCCGAGCGCGTCAGTTTCGTCATCGATTACACAGGTTTCATGGCAACGCTCGGCGTCGTCTGGGCATTCTGACGCCACGCGTGTCGCCCGCGAGGTGAGCATGATCCGTAGCATCACCGTCCGAACCGCGTCGACCCGGCTGAAGGAACAGGCCGTCGTCATTCCCGTCTACCAGGGCACGAGCCGGCGCCCGCAGGGCGGCCCCCTCGCGGAGCGGGCGCTCGCAGACGCAGCCGCAGCTCTGTTCGCCGGCGGATTCTCGGCCCGCCGCGGCGAAAGCCGGATCGCGTCGGTCGTGCGCAAGGGCGGCCTCACCCACGTCGTTCTGCTGGGACTCGGCGAACGCTCGGCCGCGACCCCGGAGAACATCGCGGACGCCGCCGGGTCGGCGGCGGCGGTGCTCAACGGTGCCCGCGCGGCATCGGCCGCGATCTTCCTGGATCCCGCGCTCCACGGCGACGCGGAACCGGGACATGTTCTCCACGCGTTCCTCAAGGGCTTCCTGCTGGCCGGGTATTCGTACTCGGTCGGAACACGCAAGCGGCGACCGCTGCGCAGTCTGTGCGTGTTGACCGCGCGGCCCGCGAGCGAGCTCGCCCCGGTCATCCGTCGCGCGAGAACGGTGGCGGAGATGATCCTCCAGGTCCGCGACTGGGTGAACGCTCCCGCCAATCGGATGGGCCCGCGCGACTTCGCGGACGCAAGCCGCGAGTTGTGCGTTTCGCGCAAGGTGGCCTGCCGCGTCTGGGGGCGGAAGGAAATCGAAAAGGCGGGCATGGGGGCGATCCTCGGCGTTGCGGTGGGGAGCCGCGAGGAGCCGCGCCTGGTGGTGATGCACTACAACCTCGAGAGCACGAAGCTTCCGCTCGTGTGCCTGATCGGGAAGGGCGTCACCTTCGACTCCGGTGGAATCTCGATCAAGCCGTGGGAGAAGATGAACGAGATGAAGTCGGACATGGCCGGCGGGGCCGCAACCGTGGCCGCGATCGCGGCCTGCGCGGCGTTGCGTCTTCCGCTGCGCGTGGTGGGGCTGGTCCCGTGCGTGGAGAACATGCCGGACGGCGCGGCACTCCGCCCCGGCGACGTGCTCACGACCTGTTCGGGCAAGACCATCGAGGTGCACACCACGGATGCCGAGGGCCGGCTGATACTCGCGGACGCGGTTGCGTATGCGCGCGCGCAGTACAAGCCCGACGTGATCGTGGACATCGCCACCCTCACCGGCGGTGCGCTCATCGCGCTGGGCAACCGTGTCGCGGCGATCATGGGCAACGACCAGGATCGCATCGAGACGCTCCGCGGGGCGGGGACGGCTTCCGGAGAGCCCGTGTGGCCTCTGCCGCTGGACGAGCGCTACTTCGACCTGGTCCGCGGGGACATCTCGGACTACAAGAACTACGCGGGCCGGAACGCATCGCCCATCACCGGCGGCGCGATGATCGGTGTGTTCGCCGAATCGACCCCCTGGGTGCACATCGACATCGCGGGCCCGAGCTGGAACGACGGCGGCGGTGCTTCGTACCAGGCGCGCGGGGCCACCGGCTACGGCGTCGATCTCCTCGTTCGTTTTCTGGAAGCGGCCGCGGGTCCCGCTTGAAGCCGGGAGCCCGCCTAGCGCCAGACCATCCGCTCCCGCCGCGTCAGGAACACCCACAGCCCCATCACCGCGGCGGCATTCAGCACGATGAACGTCCACGGTACCCGGAAGAGGGCGGCGCCCCGGGCGGTGCGCACGGGGGTGAGGCTCAGGAACCCCAGCGTGTAGAAGAGCGTCTGCAAAGCGAACGCACCGGCGAACAACGGGCCGGGCAGGAACGCGCTGGTCACCCACGCCGCGATGCAGCAGTACGGAACCACCAGGCGCAGGAGCTTGTGCGAGACGAGCTGGAAGAGCACCGGGTTGGCGCGCGCGCTCAGCAGGCGCGGCTCGAGGACCACTGCCTGGTAGTTTCCCGCCAGTGTTCGCACCTTGCGTGAGAATTCGCGCGCGGCCGTCGGCGCCGTGAAGTCGAACGCCCGCGCCCCGCGGATGAAGATGACGCGATAACCGGCGAGCACCACCCGCATGGGCACCAGGAAGTCGTCGAGCAGGGTGTGCGGCGCGAGCGGGACGAAGAGCTCGCGGCGAACGGCGTAGATCGAGCCCGTGGCGCCGACCACCGAACCCACCGCGCTCTCGCTGCGCCGGATGAGCTTCTCGTAGCGCCAGTAGAGGCCCACGCCGTCGTGGACTTCCCCCACCTGCTCGTCGCGCAGGAGCACCAGTTCCCCGCTCACCGCACCCACGCGATCGTCGTGGAAGGTGGAAACCAGCTCGGCCACGGCGTTGGGGCTGAAGCGCTGGCGGGCGTCGCCGAACACGATGATCTCGTTCTTCGCGCTCGCCACCCCGAAGTTGAGCGCGGTCGCCTTGCCGGCCGGCGTCGAGCACTCGATCACCTTCACACCCTTGCTCGTGAACAGGCGCGCCCGTTCGGCGGTGCGATCGATCGATCCGTCCGACACCACGATGATCTCGAGCAGCGCCGGGGGATACTCCTGCGCGAGCAGGTTCTCGATGCGCGCGGTGATGTTGGCCTTATCGCGTGGATTTCCACCGCCTCGACCTCGACA
>CAZPUV010000064.1:0-7362 GCA_964589805.1 uncultured bacterium
GCGAGGTCAGGCTGTTCTTGAACACCTGTTCGAACGCGAGGAATTTCAGCGTGTCCAGGTTGACCGACCGGTGGAAGCGCAGTCCGCCCTTGTAGGGCCCGATGGCGCTGTTCATCTGCACGCGGTATCCGCGATTGACGCGGATTTCACCCGTGTCGTCCTGCCAGGTGACCCGGAAGGAGATGGTCCGGTCGGGTTCGACCATGCGCTCGATGATCTTCCGCTTCCGGTACTCCGGACGCTCCTCGAGCAACGAAGCCACCGACTCGACGATCTCCTGGACCGCCTGATGGAACTGCGGCTCATGGGGGGTTCGCTCGCGCACCATGGCCATGAAGTCGGACGCGTATGTGGACATGGAAGCTCCGTTTTCGTTCGTGGCGGCGAAGCGCCGTCGTCAACCCGCGACGAGTCTCCACACCTGCGCCACCACGAAGCAGACGCCGAGACCGAGCACGAGCGGCAGCAGGGCCGCCACCGTGGTCCACTTGTGGGAACGGGTCTCCTTGAAGATCGTGAAGATCGTGGTACTGCAGGGATTGTGGAGCAGGCTGAACAGCATGAGATTCACGCCCGTCAACAGCGTCCACCCGCCGGTCGCGAGCAGCGCCTGCACGTCCGTGGCCGAATCCAGCTCGAACATGATGCCCGCACCCGCCCCGACACCGGCAACGGCGGCCGTCATCGCCGTCAGCATGAGCACCGTCGGTATCACGATCTCGTTGGCCGGAATCGCGACCACGTATGCGAGCAGAATGACCCCGTTGAGACCGATCAGCAGCCCGAACGGATCGAGCGCGCTCACCAGGTGCTCGGCAACGCTGACACCGCCGACGTGGATGTTGCCGGAGAGCCATATTGCCGCGCCCGCCGGCGCCGCGAAGACGATGGCCCGCCACAGGACGAACAGCGTTCGGTCGATCAGCGACGTGTACAGCGTGCGCCAGAACCGTGGCGGACGATACGGAGGGAGTTCCAGGCTGAAGGAAGAAGGTTCGCCCCTGAGCACCGTCCGCGAGAGCAGCCACGACACGATGAACGTCATGCCGATCCCCAGGAGCGCCACGCTGACCACCGCGCTCGCGGCCACCAGCCCCGCGATGTTGGCCGGCGCCAGGGCGCCGACGAAGATCGTGGCGATCAGGATCTGGGTGGGCCAGCGTCCGTTGCAGAGGGCGAAGTTGTTGGTGATGATCGCGATCAGCCGTTCGCGCGGACTGTCGATGATGCGGGTCGCCACCACACCGGCCGCGTTGCATCCGAACCCCATGCTCATCGTGAGCGCCTGCTTGCCGTGCGCGCCTGCCCGCTTGAACATGCCGTCCAGGTTGAACGACACTCTCGCCAGATAGCCGAAGTCCTCCAGGAGCGTGAACAACGGGAAGAAGATCGCCATCGGCGGCAGCATCACCGACACCACCCAGGCGGTCGCGAGGTACACGCCGTCGAAGAGGAATCCGGCCAGCCACGCGGGCATGCGGATCGCGTCTCCGAAGCCGTGCAGCAACGGCTGCACCTTGTCTATCAGCAGCGTGGCCAGCATCCCGGACGGGACGTTGGCGCCCGACACGGTGATCCAGAACACCGCGGTCAGGATGGCAATCATCACCGGAAATCCCAGCCAGCGGCTGGTGAGCACCTGATCGATGGCACGATCGATGTCGCGCGCGCGGTGCCCGCCCGCCACGGTCGTCGCACGATCCGCGATCCGTGCCGCCTCGGTGTACAGCTCTTCGGTCAGCGTGTCCTGGAAGTCGGGGCCAATCTCCCAGCGATGCTCACGCGCGAGTTCCAGTACGCGCGCCCCGGCCGCGTTGCCCGCGTGCGTCTCCGATCCCACCGCGCGCGCCTCGGCCACGCCACCCGCCAGTTCCGTCAACTCACCGGAGCGGAGCGCTTCCTCGATGCGCGTGTCACCGTCGAGGAGACGGAGCGCGAGCCAGCGCGCGCTGGAGAGTCCCGGATACGCCTCGGCCACGGCCTCCGACAGTTCGCCGACGACGCGCTCCGTCGCGGGCGATCGCCGCTCGATCCGGTGCGGACGGCAGGCGATCTCGCCCGTCGCCACCCCCACCACGGTTTCCAGCAGCTCGTCGATACCCTCGCGGCTGCGCGCGACCGTTGGTACGACGGGCACGCCGAGGTCGCGCGCGAGGCGGCGGTGATCGAAGGTGCGGCCGTGCCGCCGGGCCTCGTCGACGAGGTTGAGGCACACCACGGCGCGGTCCGTGATCTCCAGCACCTGCAGGACGAGATTGAGATTGCGCTCCAGGTGCGAGGCGTCCACGACCACCACGGTCACATCCGGCCGGGCGAACAGGATGAAGTTTCGTGCAATCTCCTCGTCCACCGTGGTCGACAGAAGCGAATACGTGCCGGGCAGATCGACGAGCTTGAAGCGCCGCTCTCCCAGGGCGAAGCCGCCCTCGGCGCGGGCCACGGTCTTGCCGGGCCAGTTGCCGGTGTGCTGCCGCAGTCCCGTAATGGCATTGAACACCGTGCTCTTGCCGGTGTTTGGATTCCCGGCGAGCGCCACGACGTAGTCGAAGCGGTCCATGTTGACGCCCAGCTTGACCAGGTTGCCCGCGTGGTGCTGGCAGCCGGCGCAGGAGCTGGGAGGACAGTCGGTTCCGGTGCGCGTGTCGATGCTCATGGCTAGCGTGGGTTCTCCGCGGCGACGGGCGCGGCGGGTGTGATTGCGGTGACTCCGATCATCCGGGCCTGTTCTTCGCGGAGGGCGATGAGGGTTCCGCGCACCCGGTAGGCGGCGAGCCCCCCCGTCAACCCGCGGCGTTCGTAGGCGATGCGCGTTCCCGCCACGATGCCGAGGTCCATCAGGCGGCGGCGCTCGATTCCCCGGCACGCCGGGCTCAACCGCACGACCTCCGCGCTTTCGCCCTCCCGCAACACGGCGAGCGAGGTCGTGTCCTCGTTCTCAGCCTCTCCCGCGCCGATCCTGCGGATCGAGACGTTCCCGGCCAGGAGCGGCGCGAGCACGATCTTGCGGCCGTCGGCGTCGAATACGACACGCTGTTCGGTGCGCGCGTCCATACGCACTTCCATTCCCACGTAGATGCCGAGCGCCACGATCTGCGCGAACACGACCTGCGGTTCGTCTTCGAGGTGTGTGACGACCGCGCGCTCACCCGGCGCCAGCGAGGAGAGGGGGATGACCGCCTCGGGGGCCACCGCGCCGTCCGCGGTCGGAATGGGATCTCCGTGCGGGTCGAAGCTCGGGTTGCCGAGACGCTCCGCGAGCGCATTCGCATCCTCGGGTGAGAGAACGTGTTCCTTCTTCTCGGCGCGGGCGTGCCACTCGACCGGATCGACGCCGGTTTCGTCGGCGAGATAGCGCTCCCACAGGCGGTGGGCACGGATGACTTCGAGTGCGTAGCGCCGTCCATCCTCGCTGAGCAGGATGCGGCCGTCGAGGGCGCGCAGCAGCCCCGCGCTCTGCATGCGCTGTACGAGTGCGAGAGCCCGCGCGGACGGTATCTCGAGGGCACCCGCGACGCTGGCCAGCGTGCAGGTATCATTGCGAACCTCGTGGTTGTAGACGTGCTTCAGCGCGTCCTCCAGCGCCGCCCGGCTCGCCAGCCGCCGGCTGCGGCGACCGCGCGCGAACAGGCCGCGGCCCGGCCAGAACACGGCGGCGGCCAGCGCGCCGCCGAGTACGAACACGATGAGATTCAAGAGCGGGTTGTCCATCATCTCGTCACCCGGATTTCCGCGGCCGCTTCCCGTCCGATTGAAAACTCGCCGTCGCCGACGCGCAGCGTCAGCGAGCCCCCGTACGGTTCAACACTCAGGATCTCGACGCCGGTACCCGGGTAGAGACCGCGCTCACCCAGGTAGCGCAGGAGCGCCGAATCACGGTCGTCGACTTCGACCACGACGACTCGCTCACTCGCCTCCACGTCGCTCAGGCGCCGTGCATCGACGCGCGCGATGGATCCGTCGCGCGCCGGAATCGGTGCGCCGTGCGGATCCCGTTCCGGATGACCGAGCGCATCCGCGATGCGGTCCTCCAGATCCTCCGAAATCACGTGCTCGAGCTTCTCCGCCTCGTCGTGGACCCTGTCCCACGGCACACCGAGTGCCTCGGCCAGGTACTTCTCGATCAGGCGGTGATGACGCACCACCTCGGCCGCCGCCATCTGGCCGACGTGCGTCAGGCTGACCCCCTGGTAGGGTTCGTGCGTGACGAGCCTGAGCTCCGCGAGCTTCTTCACCATGGCCGTGACCGAGGACGGCGCAATCCCCATCCGTTCCGCGATGGAAGAGGTGGAGGCACGCTCCGCGTGCTCGGCGATCTCATAGATCGCCTTGAGATAGTTCTCCATCGACTGCGTGAGTTCGGCCCGCGGGACAGGCCGGGCAATATTTTTAGTCATACCTAAATCAGATTCTAGTGCAATCCTCATTCCGGGTCAAACCACTTTTCCATCTTTCCTTTTAATGCGTTGTCGTGTATTGTGTTGCGGCTCGTGCGCCCGCCCTGGAACGGGTCGCTTGGAACCCCGCGATCGCCCGCCCGGGCGGCGACTCCGCACGATCGACATTGCGTGGAACCATTCGGCCGGCCGGCTCGTCTTACTACAGCACCGGGACACATGAAGCCGCACCCATCCATATCGAGCGTCACCGTCCGCCCGTGGTTCGCCGCCTCGGGGATTCTGCTCGCCGCCATGGCCGCGGGAGCCGGTTACGTTCTGGCCGGCGAATCACGCGCAGCGGGCTCGGTGGACGCATCGTCGGCGGCCTTCACCCCCAACCGCAACCTCGGCATCCAGATCGAACGCGTCGAAACCGCGCCGCACATCGACGGCCATCTCGACGAGCCGTTGTGGAAGTCGGCCACGCGGATCGGGAACTTCGCCGAGGTCGAACCGGGCGACAACGTGCGCCCGCCCGTGGAGACCGAGGCGTGGCTTGCCTACGACGACGACAATCTCTATGTCGGATTCGTGTGCTACGACGACAATCCGCGCGCCATTCGCGCTTCCGTGGCCGACCGCGACGCCATCTTCGCGGACGACTGGGCGGGTATCATCATCGATACGTTCAACGACCAGCAGAACGGCTACTTCTTCGTCGTCAACCCGCGCGGCATCCAGGGCGATCTCTTCCGCTCGCGCAACAACGAGGACCCGAGTTACGACACGGTGTGGCATTCGGGCGGGCGGGTCACGGAATCCGGCTGGACCGCGGAGATTGCAATTCCCTTCCGGAGCATCCGCTTTCCCGACCGCCCGCTGCAGGAGTGGGGCCTGCACGTCCTGCGCACGCGGCCGCGCGAGAGCCGCGCGCAGTACTCCTGGGCGCCGCTGTCGCGGGATCAGAACTGCTTTCTCTGCCAGGCGGGGAAGATGAACGGCATCCGGGACATCAATCACGGCCGCAACATCGAGATCCTGCCCTACGTGATCGGGAGCCAGGCGGGGCTCCTCGCAGGATCGGACGACGCCTCGTTCAACTGGGACAACCGGAGCGGCGACGCCGAAGCCGGGGTGGGCCTCAAGTACGGGATCACACCCAACCACACGCTCGATTTCACCTACAATCCCGACTTCAGCCAGATCGAGTCCGACGCCACCCAGATCGACGCGAACCGCACCTTCGCACTCTTCTTCCCCGAGAAGCGCCCCTTCTTCCTGGAGGGCGCGGACCGCTTCTCATCCGCGATCGACGTGGTCTATACGCGTTCGATCAACGACCCCATCGCGGCCGGGAAGTTCACGGGCAAGTCGGGCCGCAACACCCTGACGTTCATGAGCGCCCTCGATGAAACGTCACCCTACATCGTTCCGTTCGAGGAGAGGAGTGGTGGCACGATCGGCGGCGAGACGTACTCCAACATCGTCCGCTACAAGCGCGACGTGCTGACCGAGTCGTTCGTCGGCCTCGTCGCCACCGACCGCCGCGCGCGGACCGGGAACGGCGCGAACACCACCGCCGGCGTGGACGCGAGTCTGCGACTCGACGACCACTTCACCTTCAACGCCCACGTGCAGGGCAGCCACACGAGAGAGCCCCACGACACGACACTGTCGGAGAGATTCAACGACATCCGTTTCGGAAAGAACGACGAGTACACGGGAGCGTTCGACGGTGAGGACTTCTTCGGGCACGCGGCCAGCGCCTCGGCGGTCAGGAACGGGCGGCACTACAACGCCCAGCTGTCGTACAGCGACTACTCGCCGACGTTCCGTGCCGAGACGGGATTCATCACGTCCAACAACTACCGCATCGGGCATTTCTGGAACGGTTACATGTTCCAGTTCGAGAACCACCGCCTGCTCGAGCGCGTCGAACCGCAGTTCTCGCTGGGCCGCAAGTACAACTACGCCGGCGAGTTCAAGGACACATGGCTCGAGCCCGGCGTGTGGTTGCGGTTCAAGAAGCAGACCTACCTGTGGACGGGCATCCTGTGGAGCGAGGAGGTGTTCGCGGGAGCACGCGTGGATGGTATCCGGCGCTGGTCCGGGGACATCGACACGCGATTCAGCAACATGGTGGGGGGCGGCGTCGACTGGCGCCTCGGGCATTCGGTGATCCGAGACCGTGGCAACCCGCGTCTGGGGGACGAGTTCTCGTACGGGTTCTGGCTGGAGTTCCGGCCGACATCACAGCTCCGGCTAACGATGGAGCATTCGTCCTTCGACCTCAACGAACTCGACGGGGGCGCCGACGTGTTCGATACGTTCGTGACCCGGAGCCGGCTGACCTATCAGTTCAGCAAGCGGCTCTTCCTGCGCGTGGTGGGCGAATACGTGGACGACTCGCGGGCGTTCTCCGTGGATCCCCTGCTCAGCTACAAGATCAACCCCTTCACGGTCTTCTTCCTGGGATCGTCCCACTCGTTCGGCGAGTTCGAGGACGACCCGACGACGACCGCAATCGAGGTCAAAAACCCGGGATACCGCCAGACGGAGCGGCAGTTCTTCGTGAAGTTCCAGTACCTGTTCCGCGTGTAGCGGGAGAGGCTCGAACTCACGGCTTCGGCGATGACACCAGATTCTCAAGGCACGGTTCTTGCAGTTCTTAACGAATACCCCAGTCTACCGTGGAGGTCATGCCTCTCCCCGACCAGTAATCTCATGGAGTCGCCCATTCTGCGCTCCATGGTCGATTCCGCCACGGACGGTGCGCATGGAGAGATTCGGAGGTAGCCATGATGTCCTTCCGCCCGGCCGGCTGCGCGCTGCTTGCGGCCTGTGCCCTCGCCTGCACCAACCACGATTCAACGCTCACGTCGGTCGTGGACTCGGTCGCCGATTCGCGCGCGATGATAGGTCCAAGTGCGCGATTCCACTCCCTTGTCGTAATGACCCGGGAATCAGACTACACGCTCGACGGAAC
>CAZPUV010000064.1:7372-11106 GCA_964589805.1 uncultured bacterium
CGTCCTACGATCGACACGGCAACGCGGTGCTGGTAGAAGTTGAAGCCAACCGCGCGGGTTCGGTACGACGCGAGGTAACCAGGTCGACTTTCGATCGTTGGGGCAACGCCCTCGAACAGACCATCGATCTTGATTGGCCTGTGAACGGGCCGAGGGACTCGCGATACTGGATCACGACGACTGAGACCGATCGATGGGGCCGTCCGTCGCGACGCGTCCACTTGCTCGACTACGATTTCGACGGCACACCCGATCATGAGAGCAATGCTCTTTACTACCCGGAATACGACCGCCGTGGCAAACCCCTCGTCAAGATCGAGGACTCCGACCGCGACGGCGATGGGACCCTCGAGTCGAGAGAAACGCAGATCATGGCGTACGACCGCCATGGCAATGTCGAACTGTGGACCCGCGAATCAGACTGGCTGATGGACGGGTCCATCGACGAATGGTTCCGGACACAATCGACGTACAATAACTTCGGTGCGGTTGTGGAAGGCGTTTCGGAGTGGGACTTCGGGGACGGTATCTCGCGCTCGTCGACCACGACGAGTCGATTCGATCGCCACGGCAATCCAGTCACGCAGGTCTCAGAGAGCGACTCCGCGCCCGTCGACGGCGTGGTGGACTCTCGGACCGTCGTGACTACATCGTTCGATCAACGGCATCGGCCGCTGAGCCAGGTCCAGGACTATGACCGTGGCGCCGACGGCACCTTCGATAATCGTGTCACGCGCAGGTGGGAGTACTTCGGCGGAATGACGATACCGTCCGGCCCGTCGATCTACGCGATGTCTTCGGATTGGCAGCCCGGCGCCCCGGGGCCCACGCGCGCGCCCTGAGGCTGTCCCGTGAACTTGAACGGCGGTTGATACGCGGCACTCAGAGCCGACGCATGGTCTTCGTTCTACGAAGACATGGAACGGTGGAGGCGGCGGGAATCGAACCCGGCCACGTTCAGCGCAGGCTCACCCACACCGACTTGTTCTCCAGGTACATGTCGAGCGCCGCGGCGCCGAGTTCGCGGCCGAAGCCGCTCTCGCGGTAGCCTCCGAACGGCGACGCCGGGTGGTAGACGTTGTACGTGTTCACCCACACCGTCCCCGCCTTGAGCGCAGCCGCGACCCGGTGCGCCTTTCCCGTGTCCTGGGTCCAGACGCCGGACGCGAGGCCGTAGCAGCTGTCGTTCGCCATCCGCACCGCATCCTCCTCGTTCCCGAACGGTATCACGCACAGTACCGGGCCGAAGATCTCCTCGCGCGCGACATCCATGTCGTTGCTCACACCGGTGAGAATCGTCGGCTCCATGTAGAAGCCGCGCCCGCCGACGGCGGTCGCCTTTCCACCCGCCACGGCGGTGGCACCTTCCTTCATGCCGGCCGAGACGCGCGCGAGAATCCCGTCGCGGTGCGACTTCGATACCTGCGGGCCGAGCCGGGTCTTCTCGTCCAGCGGGTCACCCGGGGTGTAGCGCGCCATCTTGCCCTTCACGAGGTCGACGAACTCGTCGTGGATCGACTTCTCCACGAACAGGCGCGAACCCGCCGCGCACACCTCGCCCTTGTTGTAGAAGATCCCACCGCACGCCCCCTGCGCCGCGGCTTCCAGCTTCGCGTCCGCAAAGACGATGTTGGGTGACTTTCCCCCGAGTTCGAGCGAGAGCCGCTTGATCGAGCCCGCGGCGGAGCGCATCACCGTTCGTCCCACCTCGGTGGAACCCGTGAAGGCGATCTTGTCCACGTCCGGAGAGTCGAGGAGCGCCTGTCCGGCGACGGCCCCGCGCCCCGGGACCACGTTCACGACCCCGGCCGGTATCCCGGCTTCGAGGCAGAGCGCGCCGAGCTTGAGCGCTGTGAGCGGAGTGAGTTCTGCGGGCTTGATCACGGCCACGCATCCGGCCGCGAGCGCCGGCGCGAGTTTCCACATCGTGAGGAGCAGCGGGAAGTTCCACGGCACGATCATTCCGACCACACCCACCGGCTCGCGAAGCGTATAGCAGAGGAAGCCGGGACGAACAGGAATCGTCTCGCCCTGCAGCTTGTCCGCCCATCCCGCGTAGTAGCGCAACAGGTCGGCGACGAACGGCACCTCGATCTTCGACGACTCGAAGATGGGCTTGCCCTGGTTCTGCGTCTCCAGACGCGCGATCTCCGCTGAATCCCGCTCCACCAGGTCGGCGAGCTTCCACATGAGTTTCGCGCGTGCGGCCCCGTCGAGTTTGCTCCAGGGACCGGACGCCAGTGCCGCGCGCGCCGACGCCACGGCGCTCGCCACATCCGCCGCCGTCGCCGACGCGACCTCGCACAGCGTTTCCTCCGTTGCGGGATTGACGAGTTCGTTCACCGCGCCGTCCGACGCGCCGGTCCATTCGCCATTGATGAGCAGCTTCGTGTGCTTGATGTTCATCGCGGTCCTTTCCGGGAGACACGCGCACGCCAGGTGGCTAGAGCCTCACGTATTCGAAGTCGAGCGGCCGGCCGTGGATGCCGTGCTGCGGCGGCGCAATCCAGTTGGCGAACTTGCCCCGGTCCGTCACCAGGAACTGCACGCTCTTCACATAGTCGCGATCCGCCCGCGTGGGCAGGAACTCCCCCCTGCGGGCCTCGAACTCGTCCTTCGAAAGCATGTTTCCGTGCGGATCGAACGAGGCCCTGGAGTAGGTGCCCACTTCGCGGTGGAACCGGTCCGACGGCAGATTGATCCGGTGCCGGCATGCTTCCTTTTCGAGGATCTTGTTCCAGCGCGCCACGGCGCGGCCGCAATCCTCGATGTACGAGTCGCGCAGCACCGCGTTCATCGCGCGCCGCATCGGGATGTCCTTCTCGGCGAGCCGGGCGCTGTCCTCGTCGTACACGGTGTAGCGGTACATCCCTTCCCGGCCGGTCGCGTCCGGGTAGAGCTTGCGATTGGCCTCGTTGAACCGGCCCTTCAACCCGTGCGCGAAGTAGTTGGCCGCGTTGCTCGAATCCTCGTTTCCGAACAGGTCGAGGGACACGGAGAACCAGTAGTTGATGTACTTCTGGACGATGTCGATGGGAATCCCTCCGAACGGACGCACGTCCTCGCTCTCGTTCTCGCGCATGAGTTCCGCCGTGCGGCGCAGCACGCGTGCAATTCCCGTCTCGCCCACGAACAGATGGTGCGCCTCTTCGGTGAGCATGAATCGCGTGGTACGGGAGAGCGGCGTGAAGGCGCTCTCCGCGAGCGACCCGAGCTGGTACTTGCCGTCGCGATCCGTGTACGTCGCGAAGCAGAAGAAATCGAGCCAGTCGTCGATGGGATCGTTGAACGTCGACAGGAGGCGAGGGGAATCCTCGTCGCCCGAGCGGCGTTCCAGCATCTCCTCCGCCTCGTCGCGTCCGTCCTTGCCGAAGTAGGAGTGCAGCAGGTAGACCATCGCCCACAGGTTTCGCGCTTCCTCGACGTTCACCTGGAACAGATTGCGCATGTCGTACAGGGACGGGGCGGTCAGTGCCAGCCGCCGCTGCTGTTCCACCGAACCGGGCTCCGTGTCGCCCTGGGTCACGATGAGGCGCCGCAACTCGTTGCGGTACTCGCCCGGCACATCCTCCCAGCACTCCGCGCCGACGTTGTCGCCGAAGTGAATCCGGCGCTCGCCCTTGACGGGCGCGAGGAAGATCCCCCAGCGGTACTCGGGCATGCGCACATAGTCGTACACCGCCCACCCGGACGAGTCGACGCTGACCGCGGTACGGAGGTAGATCTCGCTCTCC
>CAZPUV010000065.1:0-10918 GCA_964589805.1 uncultured bacterium
CTCATGGGCTGCTGCTGCGGACGGGCATGATGGTGTAACGTTCCTCGAGGCGCGCGGACATCCCGCGCGCCGCCTCCTCGGCCTCTTCGCGCGTCGCATAGTGACCGAAGCGGACGCGGAACACTTCCCGGTAGTTGACGAGTTCGCTGTCGATCCGGACACCCGGGTACGACGCCTTGATCCGCGACGACAGCCGCAGCGCGTTGGCGCGGTCACCGAACGACCCGAACTGGATGGTGTAGCCCTTCCCGCCGGTGATCCTGCCCTCGCCCTGCTCCTCCCGTTCCGCCGGGGGCGGGGCGGTTTCGGGGGGCGACAGCTTCCCGCCCGCCCGGATGGCCTCCGGTGTCTGCGGGAACGCCTGCTCGAGGGCCCGGAACTCGGCACGCGCGCGGTCCCGGTCGCCCGCCGCCTCGAGGCACTCGGCGTACCGGTACCACGCGGTTGGATTCACGCGCGCACGCGCCAGCGATTCGTACCTGCTGCACGCTTCGTCGCCACGGCCCGATCCCGCCTCGGCCTCTGCGAGCACCACCGCCGCCCAGGTTCCGAACCGCCCGCGCTTCACGCGCTCCAGCGGAGGAATCGCGGCCTCGAAATCGCGCGCCATGACAGCCGACATCCCCTCGAACAGGGCGGCCTCCTCGGACGTGGCCGACAGATGTGAGCCGCGGAGCACCGACCGCGCCGTTTCGTAGCGTCCCATCGCGAAGTGGATCTTCGCGAGCTCCATTGCCGCCGGTCCGCCCCAGTCGCCCGCATCCGGATCCGCCACGAGCCGCTCGTAGATGGCGGCGGCCGCCGGCGCCGATCGCATCAGCCCCGCCTGCCTGAACATCGCTTCCGCGCGTTCTTCTCCCGCACCCACGCGCGCCGCCCGCGCGAACGTGGACTCCGCCTGCGCAAAGCGCCCCGCCGCCGCCTCCCGGCCGGCGCGGCGGATCAGGTCGCCGGCATCCTCGCGCGCCGCGCCTCCCGACACTGCTACTGAACAGAATACGGCTGCGGCGACGCTACTTCGAATTGCGCGCGAAGGTGTCAAAGCGGGTGCACCTCGGACAGTGCCAGCGCATCTCGCCGGACTGGAATCCGCACGAGCCGCACTTGAAGCAGGTCTTGTGGTAGATGGATCGCTCGCTTCGATCCAGGAACTCCCCGAGTTCATCGGCATCGCCACGCGATGCGTACAGGGACGACAGGAGCACCGTCCCGGCCACCGATTCGGGGTTGGAGTGACCGTAGTCTTCGAGAAGGTGCAACGCCTCGCCCGTCCGCCCCTGCTTCCGGTAGAAGGAGGCCAGCGCGAGCGCGGCGTGCTCGTCGCTCGGCCGGCTGTCGAGCACGTCCCGGTACACCGCTTCGATCTCGTTGAATGTTCCGCGCTGGTAGAGGGCCCGCTCCAGGCTGCGGAGCGCCACCGGCGCGAGTTCCGACGAAAGCGCGGCCGCCTGGCGCCAGTATCGAATGGCGGCGCTCATGTCCTCGGCCCGCTCCTCCATGCGCCCCAGCGCGAGCAGCGCCGACGCGCACTCGGGGTCGTGGCGCAGCGCGCGGATGAGTGTCTTGCGCGCGTCGCGCGTCCGTCCCTTCTCGTCTTCCTTCTCGGCCACCGTGACCAGGTAGAGCGCCACTTCGCGGTCCCCCACCCCGCCCGCCTTCTTCAACTCCCGGAAGTACTCGTACGCCTCCTCGCTCCGGTCGAGAGCGTGGCTTGCACGCGCCGCGATCTCGAGCAGTGCGGCGTCGCGCAGCCCGGTGCGCTTCATCGCCGTCTCCACGGCCTCGAGTGCGCGATCCGGACGTCCCAGCGCCGCGTAGTCCTCGGCCACGTTCGCGAATATCTCGATGCGTTCGTTCCGGGTGAGGTCCGCCTTGATCGTGAGGCTCTTGTGGATCTGGAGTCCCCGGGCCGGATCACCCCGCTCGCGCAGCATCCGCCCGATGCGGATGTACGCATCCGTCGGGGCGTCTCCCTTGACGATGGCCTGCTGGAGCCGGCCGAATGCCTCGTCCTTCTTCCCGTCGACCAGGAGTTTCAGGCCTTCGATGTACGGGTCGGTGACGCGCTCCACCACCCGCTCGCGCCGCTCGCGCAGCAGCCACACGGCGGCCGCGACGAACACCACCGCGATCGCACCGGCGAGGAACTGCAAAGCCGTCGTTTCGGTCATGGCATCTCCGTCAGGCGTCGGCGCCCCGTGGACCGTCCGTGTCCTCGAGCGGGAGACTGCGCAGGGCCGCGATCTCGCGGTCCATGCGCGCGAGCTGACGGCGGGCCTGCGACAGCTGGCGGCGAAGATTCAGTTCGTTGATCACCGCGATTACGAACGAGAACACCATTCCGGCGACGAAGACGAACAACATCACCACGTTGAGGGCCAGTCCGGGATAGTCCCGCGTGAAGAACGTGAAGTCGATGGTCTGCCTGGCGTTCTCCATCCCGATCCACAGGAACGCAACGACACCGGCGAGAATCAGAAAGGACCTGATGAACCACACGATCGTGGCCTCCTCACGTAAAAAACCCGTTCCGCGGCTGCGTCGATCATGGACGCCGCCGCGTCCACCGTCAAGGGCCCAGTGGGGGGCGAAACAAGAGGGCCGGCCCCGCCGGGACCGGCCCTCGACGAACCATGCCGGACAACCGGGAAGACGCTATTCTTCCGTCGCCTCGACGTTTTCGTCCACCGAATCGGGAGCCAGGTCGACGTCGTCCAGGTCATCCATGTCCGACGGCTCCGACGAGACCGGGATCTCGATGTCGCGCTTGGGGTGGCGATCCATGAACGCCTTCACTTCCTCTTCGGAACGATCCTTGAGATAGGCGTTGACGCTGAGGACGATGCGTTTGCTCTTGGGATCCACCTTGATGACGCGCAACGGGAGTTCCTCGTCCGTCTGGAAGTACTGCTCGGGATGGAGGATGTCCTCCATTCCCATGTGACCGATCGGCACGAACCCCTCCACGTCGGCGCGCAGTTCGACCACGGCACCGCGGTCCAGGATGCGCGTGATCCGCCCAGTCGCTTCCGTGTCGGGCGCGAAGTCCACGGCCAGCTGCTCCCACGGGTTCTCCGTGAGCTGCTTCATGCCGAGGCTGATGCGCTTCTTGTCCTGGCTGATCTCGAGGACGACCACGTCCACGAGATCGTTCTTCTTCACGACCTCGCTCGGATGCCGCACGCGCTTGGCCCACGACATGTCCGAGATGTGGAGCAGGCCGTCTATTCCCTCCTCGATCTCGACGAAGGCGCCGAAGTTGGTGAGGTTGCGGACGATCCCCTTCAGCCGCGAACCGGGCGGATAGCGCCGCTCGATCGTGGTCCACGGATCGGGCTCGGTCTGCTTGAGTCCAAGCGAGATCTTCTGCGCGTCCTTGTCCACCTTGAGCACCACCGCTTCGACGTCCTGGTTGACCGACAGGATCTTCGACGGGTGTTTGACGTGCTTGGTCCAGGACATCTCCGAGATGTGAATCAGGCCCTCGACGCCCTTCTCGAGCTCGATGAACGCGCCGTAGTCGGTGATGCTCACCACGCGTCCCTTGATGCGGGTCCCCACCGGGTAGCGCTCGTTGACGCCCTCCCAGGGGTGCGGCGTCAGCTGCTTCAACCCGAGCGAGATCTTCTCCTTCTCGCGGTCGAAGTCCAACACCTTCACGTGGATCTTCTCGCCGATCTGCACCACGTCGGACGGGTGGCCGACGCGGCCCCACGTCATGTCGGTGAGATGCAGCAGACCGTCGACGCCGCCGAGGTCGACGAAGGCGCCGAAATCGGTCACGTTCTTGACGATCCCCTCTCGCACCTGTCCGGCCTCGAGTTCGCCCATGAGACCGCGCTTGAGTTCCTCGCGCTTCTCCTCGAGGACGACACGGCGCGACACCACGATATTGCGGCGCCGCTTGTTGATCTTGATGATCTTGAAGTCGAGCGTCTGGCCGATCAGGTCATCCAGATTGGGAACCTGACGCAGCGCGATCTGACTTCCGGGCAGGAACGCATCCACGCCCAGCAGGTCGACCACGAGCCCGCCCTTGATGCGGCGTTTGACGCGGCCCTGGACGACCTGGTTCTCGTCGTGGGAGTCCTTGATCTGCCCCCATACCTTGAAGAAGTCCGCCTTCTCCTTGGAGAGCACGACGAGTCCGTCCTGGTTCTCCAGTTTCTCCAGGAGAACATCGAACGGATCGCCGACGCTGAGTTGATCGATGTTGCGAAACTCCGCGCGGGGTATCGTGCCTTCGCTCTTGAAACCGACGTCGACGATGACCTCGTTCTCCCGGATCTCGGTGACGTGCCCCTTGACGATCTGACCTTCCTCGAACGTCGTGATCGTTTCATCGTAGGCAACCGCCGCAGAACCCGACCGGCCGGTCGCTTCCGCGGCCGCCGACTCGGCGTCGAGGCGCTCGAAGAGCGCGTACGCCGGTGAGCGCAGACTCCCACCTCCTTTCGCTTTGGTTTCGTTACGGGCCGCCTCGGCGGTCCCGTTGGATTCATCGATCATGAAACTGCCTCGCCTCCTGAAGTTTTTTCAAACAACCGAAAAAATGGGATTTGTGGATCATACCGGGTCCGGCCTGCGCCTGCAACCGGAAACTGGAAAAGGACTTCGGGCCTTCAGGCCCGGCCGTCCCCCAGGGCCCGGATGGCCGCCATGACCGCGTCGCTGTGGCGCCGGTATGCGGTCCGGTCCTCCCGGCCCTGCAGGTCGGCCAGGAGAGCGGGCGGGATCCGGACCGGCCGGCCGTGGACCACCCGGAACCGGCGCCGGCGCAGGAGGCACTCCCGCAACCGGTTCGTCCCCTCGACGTGGACGGGAACCACCGGCACGCCCGACATGAGCGCCAGGTACCCGACGCCGCTCCGCGGCGCCGCGCTCGTTCCGTCGGTCACGCGCGCTCCCTCCGGGAAGATGAGGATGCTCCTCCCCGCCTGGAGCAGCCGGAGCGAATGGGCCATGGCCTCGCGGTCGAATATCCCGCGCCGGATCGGAAACGCGTTCACCCACCGGATCAGCGGGCCGAGCAGCGGTACTCGAAACAGCGAGTCCTTCGCGACGAAGTGGACTTCGCGGAAGAGGCGGCAGCTCACGGCCGGCGGGTCGGCGTAGGCGATATGGTTGCACGCGAAGATGTAGTTCTGCGCCGGCTCTCCCCGGTACAGGCGTTTCACTCTCATGCCGAAGACGAGCGTGTACATGGCGGCGACCACACCGGTGATCAGGCGCCACTTGAAGCACTTGCGCTGCGCCGTTCCGTCCATGACCAGGGCCGCAACCCGTCTCTCCGCCTCCTCCCGGGCGATTTCCACCACGCGGTCGACCTGCTCATCGATGGAGAGATTCGAGGTGTCCACCACCCAGGCTCCGATGGGGCGGATCAGGGGACTCTGCGCGCGCGACGCGTCCAGTGCGTCGCGGCGGTCGAGGTCGCGCGCCACGTCCTCGACCGGGACATTCGCTCCCGCCGCCTCGAGTTCGGCGCGCCGTCGTTCCGCGCGTACCGCCACCGCTGCGTCCAGGTAGATCTTCACATCCGCCCACGGGAGCACGACGCTCCCGATGTCGCGCCCCTCGAGGATCGCGCCCCCCGCCGCGGACAGTTCGCGCTGCCGGCGCACCATCGCGTCGCGAACCTCCGCGTGCGCGCTCACCGCGGAAACCGCGGCCGTCACTTCGGACGACCGGATCTCCCGGGTGATGTCGCGGCCGGCGACACTCACGGTCTGCAGTCCATCGGCCGTTTCCCCGATGGCCATGTCGAGCGAGGCCGCCAGCACGCCCAGCTGCGCGCCGTCGCCGACATCCACCCCCTCTTCGCGCGCCACGAAGGTCACGGCCCGGTACATCGCCCCGGTGTCGATGTGACGGCACCCGAGGCGTTCCGCCACGCGCTTCGCCGTCGTCGTCTTGCCCGAACCCGAAGGTCCGTCGATGGCGACCGTGAACGACTGCAGGATATCCGTGACTGTCGGGGGTTGCTTCAACTCGACGCGGGCCGCCCGCGCCCGCCGGCGGGAAGGTGTTTGAAGATGTCGGCCACCGCCTCGATGAGCCGGTCGTTCTCCTTCGGCGTACCCACACTGATGCGGTAGGTCGCGGCGGCCGCACCGAACTGTCCCAGCCGTCGGACGACGAGTCCCCGGCGCGCAAGCTCGGCGAAGAGATCCACCTGCACACCCCCGAGGTCGGCGAAGACGAAGTTGGTCTGCGAGGGCGGGCAGGAGATGCCGTGCGAAAGCAGCGCCGCACGCACACGCGCTCGCTCCGCGATGGTCTCGTCCGCCATCGGCCGGAGTTCGTTCGCGCACGCGAGCGCCGCGAGCCCGGCAGCCTGCGCCAGCCGGCTCACGTTGAACGGCTGGCGGACCCGGTGCAGGGTCTCGATCACCGCCGGGTGGGCGAGCGCGTAGCCGATGCGGATGCCCGCGATGGCGAAGAACTTCGAGAAGGTCCGCAGCACGATGATCCCGTCGCGCTTCCGGCGGAGTGCGAGTGAATCGGGATAGTCGCGGGCGTCGACGTAGTCGATGTACGCGTCGTCCATGACGACGAACACGTCGTCCGGAATACCGGCGAGAAACTCGTCCACCTCGGCGGCCGTCACATACGTCGAGGTGGGATTGTTCGGGTTGCAGACGAACACCATGCGCGTCTTCGCATCCACCGCGGAGCGCATGGCCGCGAGGTCGAGGCGGTAGTCGCGACACGGCACACCCACACCCTTCACCCCGCAGACGCGCGCGATCAGCCCGTAGACGATGAAGCTGGGGACGGGAAACACGACGTTCTCGTCGGGTGCGACGAATGCCCGCACGAGCAGATCGATGATCTCGTTCGAGCCGTTCCCGACCATCACCTCGCCGGGGACCAGGCCGTGGTGCGCGGCCAGGGCCCGCGTCAATTCGGGGGAGCCGGACTCTGGATAGCGGTTCGCCTCTTGGAGCGCGGCCACCACCGCCGCGACGATCTTCGGGTGCGGCGGCCGGGGGTTCTCGTTCGACGAGAGTTTGATCGCACCCGGGTGATCCTCGCCCGGCTGGTAGCGCTGGATGTCCCGGATGCCCGGGCGCACGAACCTCTCAATGTCCACCGGCTGACCCTCCCGCGGCCTGGTCGAGGCGGTCCAGTTCGCGCTTGCTGAGCGGTCTCACCGCGCCGACCGGCATCTTGCGCACGGACACCGGGCCGAAGCTCAAGCGCTTGAGCGCAACCACACGCAGCCCCACACCCTCGCACATGCGACGGACCTGTCGATTGCGCCCCTCGAGGAGCGTCACCTTGAGAACGGACTCCTTCTCACGCCGGGCCACGACCTCCACAGACGGGCGCACCACGCGCCGGGCGCCGCGCTTCTCCGCTTCCGCGCGCCCACCCGCGCGCGCCTCGTCGGTTGCCATGCGCTCGAGACGGCGCAGCTGGTTCTGGTCGAGTTCGCCGCGCACGCGCACCTGGTACACCCGCGGAATGCCGAAACGAGGGTGTGTCAGATGATAGCAGAGCAACCCGTCGTTGGTGACGAGCAGCGCGCCCGTCGTGTTCACGTCGAGTCGGCCAACCGGGAACAGGCGCGTTCTGCGCGCGAGAGAACGGCACAGGTCCATCACGGTGGGCCTCCCCTCCGGATCGCTCACCGTGCTCACGAACCCCTTCGGCTTGTGGAGAATGAGAACCACGCGTCGCGGCGGGCGGCCCAGCTTCGTTCCATCGACCACCACCTCGCTGACCCCGGGCACGACCCGCGCGCCCGCCTCCCGGACCACACGGCCGTCCACGCGCACGCGGCCGGCGGCGATCAGCGCGTCGCAGGCACGGCGCGAGGCGACGCCCACCTGGGCGAGGAAATGGTTGAGGCGAACGTCGTCCCTCTCACCGGCTGTGTTCTTCTGCATCTTCTTCCGTATCGTCTTCCGCCTCCGCCTTCGGCGGCGCGCCCCCCCCTGCTTCGCCCGGCTTCTTCTTCGGGCCGGAATACAGCGGGCGGTTGACGGGTTCATCGACCAGCGCGCCGAGTTGAGCGGCCGACGCGACCGGCCGCCCGTCGTCGTCGAGCTCCGGTTCCGCACCGTCCTCGATCGCATCCTCGAGCACACCCGCGAGCTCCGTCTGCGGCTCTTCCGCCCCGTTCTGAACGGCCGTCTCTTCCGCGGCCTCGCTCGCCAGAAGGGCCTCGAGGTCTTCCAGACTCGGCAGATCGTTGATGGAGTTCAAACCCAGATACTCGAGGAACTCGGGTGTGGTCCCGTAGAGGAACGGTGCCCCCAGCACCTTCGCCTTGCCCACGATCTGCACCAGTGAACGTTCGAGCAGATTGGCGACCACGCTTCCACAGCCCACTCCGCGGATCACCTCGATTTCGGCGCGCGTCACCGGCTGCTTGTACGCCACGATCGCAAGCGTTTCCAGGCCCGCGCGGGACAGGCGCAACTTGCGTCGCCCCGTGTAGAGCCGGCTCACGTACGGGGCGTACTCCGGGCGCGTCACCAGCCGGTACCCGCCCGCGACCTGTTCGATGCCGACGCTCCACGCCTCCGCGTCCGCGCGCTGGTTCCAGGCTTCGATGGCCTTCTTCACGTCCGCGACGGTGGTGTCCTCGATCACCGCCGCGATCTTGCGAGCGCTCAGCGCCTCGTCCGAGGCGAACAGCAGCGCGAATACGATGTTATCGAGGTTCGGGTTCTCCATCACTTTGCTCCGTCTCCCGGCCCGTTTCGGGCCCTGCTTCGTCCGTGGTGTCTGGCGCGGGCACCCCGGTCATCGTTTCCGGACCCATCCCACCGTCGGCGGGCGTCACTTCCACCGGCGCTTCGGAGTCCGCGCTCCAGTCGCTCACATCGCCCAGCGGGCGCCCGAAGTTGTCGCCCTTGTAAAGCCAGATGGAACCGAACGACACGTCCTGCTGCACGCGGGCGTGTCCGTGCTTGAGCAGTTCCAGGATCGCCATGAACGTCACGATCACTTCCAGGCGCGTGCGGCTCTCGGAGAAGAGGTCCGTGAACACGACCGGTTCACTCGCCTCCAGCGCGGACTGCACCGCGGCGATCTTGTCCTCGATGGTGAACCGCTCCAGCTCGACCTCGCGCACGTCCGCGCCCTCGAACTGGTTCATGACCTCCTGGAAGGCGCGCATCAGCTGGAAGAGGCTCAGATCGATGACCGGATCGGCCGCGACATCCTTGTCCTCCGGGGGAACCGGCCGCGTGAAGATGTTGGCGCGGTGCTCCTCCATTTCGCGGAACGTCTGTGCGGCTTCCACCATCTTCCGGTACTCGAGCAGGCTCCGCACGAGTTCCTGGCGCGGGTCTTCGTCGCCGTCGTCATCGCGGCGCAACAGCATCTGTACCTTGATGCGCATGAGTGTCGCCGCGAGCACGAAGAACTCCCCCGCCACCTCGATCTGCTGGCCCTCCATCATGTTCAGATAGTCCAGGTACTCGCGCGTGATCTTCGCGATGGGAATGTCGTATATGTCGAGGTTGTCGCGGCGGATGAGGTAAAGGATCACACCCAGCGGCGCGCGCAGCCCCTCGAGTTCGGTCGTGTACTGGACCGGCTTCGGATCAGCCAAGGTGCATCCCCTCCCGCACGGCGGTCATCGTCGCCACCGCGGCCCGGCGCGCCTTCTCGTCGCCCGCGCGGATCACCTCGTCCACCGCGCCCGGGTTCGCCTCGAGCGCCCGCCGGCGCTCGCGCAGCGGCGCCAGGTAGTCGGCGATCGCCTCGCCCGCCATCCGCTTGCAGTCCACGCAGCCCAGCTTCGCCGTCGTGCAGCCCGCGTAGATCTCCTCGCTCCGCTCCGGCCTGAACTTCTGCCAGTACGTATAAATGAGGCACACCTCGGGCCGCCCGGGGTCGGTGCGCCGTTTGCGGTCCGGGTCCGTGAACGCGGTCTTGATCCTGGCGAGAATCTCGTCGCGCGACTCGGCCAGCTCGATCGTGTTTCCCAGCGACTTGCTCATGCGCCGGCCGTCGAGCCCCGGGAAACGCGCGAACTTCGTGAGCTTCCCCTCCGGCACGGGAAAGACCTCGCCGTAGAGACGATTGAACTTCCGCGCAAGTTCGCGCGTGATCTCGATGTGCGGCAACTGATCTTCGCCGACGGGGACCACGTGGGCGCGATAGATGAGGATGTCCGCTGCCTGCAGAACCGGGTAGCCGAGGTGCCCGTAGGTGATGCCTTCGCCCTCGTCCATCTCGAGGTCGCGAACCTGCTCCTTCAGCGTGGGGTTGCGCTCGAGCCGGGCCGTGCTGATGAGCATGGCGAGCAGCAGGTAGAGTTCCGCGTGCTCCTTGATGTGCGACTGAACGAAGACCGTCGACTTCTCGGGATCAATCCCCGCGCTGATCCAGTCCATCACCATCTCGCGCGTATTCGGCGCGATCGCCGCCGTGTGCTCGTAGTCGGTCGTCAGCACGTGCCAGTCGGCCACCATGAAGAAGCAGCGGTAGTCCTTCTGCAACGCCACCCAGTTCTCCAGCGCTCCCGTGTAGTTGCCGAGGTGGAGTCGCCCCGTGGGACGATTTCCGCTCAATATGATGTTCTGCTCGGGGGTCACAATGGGCTCCACACAGGGTTGCGAAGGCGCGCCGCGATCCGGGGTTTGCGGCATTCTATTCGGCCTTTTCAGGGGGTGTCAAGGAGTGTCGCGGCGGGCGTCTTCAGCGCGCGCGCGGATGGAACGCCCGGTGGGCTTCGAGAATGTGCCGCGTATCGATGTTCGTGTAGATCTGTGTGGTCGAGATGTCGGCGTGTCCGAGGAGTTCCTGCACCAGCCGCAGATCGGCACCGCCTTCGAGCAGGTGCGTGGCGAAGGAATGTCGAAGCACGTGCGGGCTCACACGCCTTTCGATACCCGCAGCAGCCGCGTGCTGCTTGAGTCGCTTGAAGAACCCCACCCGCGAGATTCCACTCCCG
>CAZPUV010000066.1:0-10843 GCA_964589805.1 uncultured bacterium
CGTGTGCAGCCTACTTGATCAGCAGCATCTTGCGCGTATCGCTGAAACGATCGGCTGTCATGCGGTAGAAGTAGACGCCCGAACTCACCGGCGTGCCGTTGTCGTCGCGCCCGTCCCACTCCGCCACGAACCGCCCCGGCGCCCGCGCCCCGTTCACCAGCGTGCGCACCCGCCCGCCGCGAACGTCGTACACCACCAGGCTCACCGCGCTCCGGGCCGATCCCGCCTCCTCCGGAACCCAGTACTCGATCTTCGTCACCGGGTTGAACGGATTGGGATAATTCTGACCCAGCTTCGCACGCGTCACCGGCATCCGGACCGCCATCGTCTCGTTCACCACGCCACCCTCCCCCTCCAGCCGGTACACGTACCGCGCACCCATCTCCACACCCCGGTCCACCAGCCGCACCAGACCGTCCAGATCCAGGACAACACCCGACGCCACCCGCCGGAACACACCCGGCGCCCCGTCCGCCACCTCTGCACGACTCACCGAGAACACCGCCCCCGCGTCCTCCGGAACCGTCCACACCAGCTCCAGACCCCCGCCCAGGACCGTGAACCGGAACGTCGCACCCCCCACCGGGGTCGGAACCACGAAGCCCAGCCGACCGTTGTTGTGGGAGTTCGCCTGGAAGCGCGGCCACGGCGCCTTCGACGCGTCCCACGCCCCCGAGAAGTCCCACACGTAGAGGTTCTTGTCCCACCCGCTCGCGATCAGGTCCACGTCTCCATCCTGGTCGACGTCCGCCAGCTGCGGCACGCTGCGCATCGCGTCCAGCGTGGTGAGCGGGAACCCCGCAATGGGAACACCGCCTGCGCTCCAGGCCGTGACGTACAGACTCTCGTTGCCGAGCACGATGTCCGGATTGCCATCGCCATCCACGTCCGCGATCACGGGGGACGATTCCGTATACGTCGTCGTGGAGAACTGCCTGGGCCAACCGGCGAGTGGATTGCCGTTGCTCTGCAGGCCGTGCAGAAGGCCGCTGCCGCGCGGGACGAAGATCTCGAGCTTCCCGTCGCCCGTCACGTTCCCGATCGCAGGAGAACCTCTGAAGAACGGCGCGGTCCACGGGCTGTTGCTGAAGAACTGGGACATCAGCACCGTTGCGTCGTGATTGAGGACCTTGAGCCCCCCGCCGGACTCGTTCGCGACGATCTCGAGATCTCCGTTGTTGTCAACATCCCCGACCACCACGTTTCCACCGATCGAACTGGCGAGCACATAAGGCCATCCAGGCGAGATGGATCCGTCATGGTTGAACACGTAGACCCGGCTGCCCTGCGATCCCACGATCAGCTCGTCCATGCCGTCGCTGTCGATGTCCGCAAGCGCCGGCGTGGAATAGTTGAACGTGCAGTTTGGCATCCGGTAGAACACGCCGATCGTGGCCGGGTTGAGGTCGCCGTCGATGAACTCGGTGCCGTTACGATTCCAGACGTAGATGACACCCTTCTCGTCGACCGCGATCACCTCGTTGAGCCTGTCGCCGTTGATGTCGCCGACGACCAGACCCGCGCGAATCGTGTTCTCGACGGTTCGCGGCCAGCCCGGCAGCGAGTTCCCCTGGTAGTTGAAGACGTACACCGTCTTCAGGTCGCGCGACGCGGCCACGATCTCCAGGCCCGGCGCGCTGTCGAGTTGTCCCAGGGCGGGATGCGACACGAACGTGTTCCCCAGGGAGGAAAGTACGCCCCACGTCTGCGGATCGCCGTCCCCGTTGACGACCTCGGTTCCGTCGGCATGGAACGCGTACACCTTGCTCGCGCACTGGACGATCTCCAGGTCGCCGTCGCCGTCTATGTCCCCGACCACCGGCGACGAACTCGTCTCGAGACCGACCGAGACCGGGAATCCGCTCATCTGCTTCGGGTTCGTACTGCCGGAGACAGTCGCGGACATGCCGCTCTCGTTCCCGGACGCGTCAATCGTGCTCGCGCGGAAGTAGACCAGGGTGTTCGCCGCGAGGCCCGTGTTGACGAAGAACGCGTGCGCCACCGGATCCACGTTCGCCTTGACGAAAGGTCCGCCGACGTTCGCGGAACGGTACACGTTGTAGCGGGCCGCGTCCGTGCTGACGCTCTTGGTCCAGGAGACCTTCAGGCGGTCCGGTCCGAGGCTCGGGTCCACGACCAGCGCGGTCGGTGCGACGGGCGGCCGCAACTCGAACGTGTGCTGGTACAGACGCCCGTACAGATCCACGATGTCGATGCGCAGGTTGTGCGGAACCGCCACGCTCGACTCGATCATCACGAAACCGGATGCACTCTCGAATTCCGCAAGCGACGCAGCGGCCGGATAGGCCTTCACGTTCTCGATCAGCGTGAACGCGGCTTCGAGGTCGTATATCGTCGCGGTGCCGCCTGGATAGGCCCCGGTCCCGAAATTCTTCACCCTGTAGAAGAGTTTGAACTGCTCGCCCGCGTCCACGACTCCGTCCCCGTTCCCGGTCGCGGTGTCGTCGATGCGCAACGTCACCAGCGAGAGCTTCGGCTGGTGAACCTCCCGCTTGAACGTGTCGCGCCAGACCTCCACCCCGTTGTTCTTGATGACCAGCGTGAAGGGAACTGGGTAGGCGTCCGCGACCGAACTCGAGAAAGCGACCCGCACCGGGTCGAGCGCGGCGACGGTCTGGCCGGCCAGCATCACGCCAACGGTGGCGGTGCTGTCGATGATGGTCACCCCGGGGTCCGCGCTGCGCAGCGTGGCCGTTACCGTCCCCGAAACCGCCGTACCCGTGTTCCGGAGCGAGAGCATCAGATCGACCGTCTCTCCGCCATCGATGACGCCGTTGCCGTTGCCGCTGCTTCCACCCAGGTTGTCGTCGTCGACCGTCATCCCCTGCAACTTGACATACGCGCCGGACGCGGTGACCGTGATGGCACCGGCGTGACGGCGCTTGTTCAATCCGGTAACCACGACGTCGATCGTTCCCGCGCTCTTGGCCCGGAACGGCAGCGTGGCCTGACCGCTGGCGTTGGTGAGCGCCACCGCGTAATCATCGCCACCCTTCGTGAGACATACCTTCGCGTTCGCGACCGGGTTTCCGCCGCTCGTCACCGTCACCACGATCGAACTCTTGCCCACCCCGACGCTCGCCACGTGGCTCACGGCCATCGCGGCCGGCCGGTGCGTCCACATGGGAAGTTCCGGATCGCCCAGCAGCGTGTAGACGTAGTGCGTCCACAGATCGACATTGTCGCCCAGCACGGCGAGAGTCGTGCGTGGCAACCGCGAGCGCGCGAACGCCTCCCCGATGTTGACGACTCCCTGGTTGAAGACCAGGGTGTAGAACTCGTTCATGTACGCCGACGAGACGTTGGGGAATGCGCTCTCGTTGGCCCCGATCACCGTCACGGCACCACCCGCGGTGTTGCGGAGGAAATGCTCGGCCAGGCAGTAGTAGGTGTAAGCCGCGGCCGTGCAGTTCAGGAAATAGAGGCAGGACAGACGATTCCCGTTCACCAGCGCATGCGCGTCGGCGTTGACGATACTGGCGTCCCCCACCGACATGTTGAACCGGAATCCGTGGCCGATGTGCACGACGTGGTTGAAGCCCGCGTTGAGCGAATCGATCACCGCCGCCCGGTTCTCGTCGACGGATCCGGGGAAGTACTCCTCGGTTTCGTACATCCGCACCACGTTCAGTCCCGGAGCGGTGAGGTTGTTGTTGTTCAGTGTCTCGGTCAGATCCGCGCCGTTGAGCGTGATGGCCTGCGGCGGGGCCCAGTTCATCGGAAAGAGGACTTCGGCCAGGAGGAGCGTCCGGTGTCCGAACGACACGTTGACGGGTGTTTCGTACGCGATGATCTTCCCGGTCATCATCACGACCTCGGCGACCGAGGAGGTCGGGAGCCGGCCGACGTACACCTCCGCGTAGAGGTCCGGGTTGTCGAAGGGCGTCCCCTCGCCGAAGATCGCGTCGCCGTCGTTGTTCCAGTTGCCGTCGAGGCAGCCGAAGTACATGTCGACCGGCAGCGACCGGCCACCGTCGTAGAAGCCGCTCCACGCCATCCGCGGCGGAATCTCGCCGGTGTCACCCCCCAGCAGCAGGTACTTGATCCCCCACTTCGCGTATGCGTCGATCACGAAGTTGCGGATCGTCTCCGGGGAATCGGACCCGTTGCGGTAATTGGCCAGGATCCACTCGACCGTGCGGATCACGGTGGCAACACCCTTCGAGGTCTTGAAGTCGGCGAGCGCCTGGTACGCGGCCGCCAGGGAGTCGGGCGTTACGATGACATAATCGACGGGACTGCCCTCCAGCGACGGGAACGTGGAGGGTGCGAACCCGCCGTCGGGCGCGGGGACGTCGACCGTGGCGAACGAATACCCCGCCGCATCACCCGGGTTGATCACGATGCGTGCGAGTTCAGCGCGGACACGTTCCGCGACGTCCGCGCGCCGGCGCTCCATGTGAACGGGCGCGAGCCGGGACGACGCCACCGTTTCCACGTCGAGAAACATGGTTTCATGCGCGACCACCTGGCCGTCGGCGATGGAAACCGGAAACACCGCAAAACTCGCGACGACGTATCCATTGAGCGTGCCGGTCCCCAGCAGCCGTACCCGCTCGGACGGAAACGCGTCCGCGCCGGTCGCCGCGAGCGGCCCGTTCTCTCCCCGGACACCATCCCCGGTGAGTGTGGCGCCGGCAATCACGGGAACGACGCCTGTCGCAACCACGCGGCCCTCCGACACGCGGACCGCAAACGACCCGACCTCGTGTCCCTGCGGCAGCAACACACCCACGATGCGATACGGAAGCGCGGGACGGCCCTCGTCGGCGAGCGTCGCGTACCCGGGGGCGTCCACGGAAACAGCCCCGCCTGCGTCGGTCGCCCGAACCCTGACGTCGCCGGGGTTCAGCCTGAGCTCGAACGACAGTCCAGTCGCGGCTGCCGGTGACGCGAGCAGCAGCAGGGCACCAATGTTCGGCACCGCCAGCATCCACTGGAATCGTCTCATTCGGAACTCACCTCCGCGCGATGACGCGGCTTTCATGGACACGGCCCGGAGCAGAAGGCTACTTGAGAAGGACCATCTTCCGGGCGTCCTGGAATGCGCCCGTGGTCATACGGTAGAAGTATACACCCGAACCGACCGGCGTGCCGGCGTCGTCGCGCCCGTCCCACTCCGCCACGAACCGCCCCGGCGCCCGCGCCCCGTTCACCAGCGTGCGCACCCGCCCGCCGCGAACGTCGTACACCACCAGGCTCACCGCGCTCCGGGCCGATCCCGCCTCCTCCGGAACCCAGTACTCGATCTTCGTCACCGGGTTGAACGGATTGGGATAATTCTGACCCAGCTTCGCACGCGTCACCGGCATCCGGACCGCCATCGTCTCGTTCACCACGCCACCCTCCCCCTCCAGCCGGTACACGTACCGCGCACCCATCTCCACACCCCGGTCCACCAGCCGCACCAGACCGTCCAGATCCAGGACAACACCCGACGCCACCCGCCGGAACACACCCGGCGCCCCGTCCGCCACCTCTGCACGACTCACCGAGAACACCGCCCCCGCGTCCTCCGGAACCGTCCACACCAGCTCCAGACCCCCGCCCAGGACCGTGAACCGGAACGTCGCACCCCCCACCGGGGTGGGCAGCTGCCGGCCGATGTTCCCGTCGTTGAACAGATTCGCGTGGTACTTGGCCCAGGGCGCCTTCAGCGGGTTGAACATCGCCGGGAAGTCCCAGACGTACACGGTCTTGTCCCAGCCCGTTGCGATGACCTCGACGTCGCCGTCCTTGTCGAGGTCGGCGATCAGCGGGGTCGCGCGGACGGCGTCGGTCAGAGCCAGCGGGAACCCGGCCTTCAACTGCCCGGTCGCGCTCCAGGCGTTCAGGAACTTGTTCTCGTCGCCGAGAACGACATCGAGCGACCCGTCGTTGTCGATGTCCGCGATCACGGGCGACGATTCCGTCCACGACTGGCTCGCGTAGACGACGGGCCAGCCGGGCAGATCCGTCCCGTTCCAGCGCACCGCGTACAGATTGCGGTTCTTGCTGGGGATGACGACTTCGAGCCTTCCGTCCCCGTCCAGGTCACCCAGCGCCGGAGACGGCCCGAAGGTGAGTTGATTCTGGAAATAGCGAACCCACAGCACCGCGCCGGTGTGGTGCAGTGCCGTCACGTTTCCGCCGTACTCGCACACCACGATCTCCAGATCTCCGTCGCCGTCGATGTCGCCCACGGCGGGGCTCCCGGAGATGTCGGAGACCAGCTTCTTCGGCCAGCCGGGAACACTGCTCCCGTTGGCATTCAGCACGAACACCGAGTCGCCCTGGGTGCCGACGATGATCTCGTCGATATTGTCGCCGTCGATGTCGGCGATCGCCGGGCAGGTGTACTGATAGACGCAGCCGCCAAACGTACGGAACACGCCGTTCGTGGCCGGGTTGTTGTCGCCGTTGCGCAGTTCCGTGCCGTCCGCCTTCCACACGTAGAGCACACCCTTCTCGTCGATCGCGATGACTTCCTTGTTCCCGTCCCCGGTGATGTCTCCCGCCACGACCGCGGCGCGAATCGGGTTCAGGACGGTCCGCGGCCAGCCCGGGAGCGTGTTCCCCGTGTAGTTGAAGACGAAAACCTGTTTGGTGTCCCGAGACGCGGCCAGGATTTCCATCCCCGGCACCGCGTCCAGGGCGGCCAGCGCGATGTGCGACACGAACGAGCTGCCCAGCGTGCTGAACAGCCCCCAGGTCTGCGCGTTGAGATCGGCGTCGCGCACCTCCACCCCGTTGTGGTGCCACGCGTAGATCTTGGAGTTCCCCTGGATGATCTCGAAATCGTTGTCGCCGTCTATGTCTCCGACGACCGGCGAACTCACCGTTTCCGCCGTCATCGTGATGGGCCAGCCGTCCGCCTGCCTTGGATTGGTGCTCCCGTTGTACACCGGCGAGGGAACGCTCTCGTTTCCGGAGACGTCGAGAGCCGTGACCCGCACGTAGTACCGCGTCGTCGGTTGCAGACCTCGGCTCAGGAATACCGTGTGGCGCACGGGGTCCGGGGTCGCGGCCAGAAACGGTCCGCCCGGTGTCAGCGACGAGAAGACCCGATACGCCACCACGTCCGTGGAGGGACTCGGGCTCCAGGTGATCTTCAGCCGGTCCGCGCCCAGGCTCGGATCGAAGACGACGTTCGAAGGCGGCGACGGCGCGCGCAGATCGAACAGTTTCGTCCATGAGCGCCCGTAGGCGTCGGTGACATCGAGTTTCAGCACGTGCGGGACGGCCACACTCGCCTCGCGCATGACGAACCCGTCCGCGTTCTCCCCGGCCGTCATTGCGGCGAGCGGCGCATACGCGTCCACACTGTCCGTGAACACGAACGCCCCGTCGACGTCCGTGATCCGGGCGGAGAGTCCCAGGGTCGCCCCCGTGCCGAAGTTCTTCAATGTGTAGTGCAGGCGGAATTCCTCTCCCGCGTCGGCGACACCGTTGCCGTTTCCGGACGCCGAGTCGTCGATGCGGAGCCTGACGAACTCGAGCTTCGGCGCGTGAACGACCCGCGTAAACCGATCCGTCCACGTCGGAATGCCGTTCTCCCGGATCTCGAGCGTGAACGGCACCGCCAGTTCGTCGGTGACGGAGGGGTCGATGCGGACGCGGAACGGGTCCGCCGCCTGGACCGAGCCGCCGCCCGGAACCGTTCCCACGGCGGCGTTGCCATCCTCGACGATGAACCCCGAGTAGGCCGTCTGGAGGGTGAGCGTCACGTTCTGGGCCGGCAGTGAGCCCTCGTTTCTGACCGTCACCGTGAACTCGATGACCTCTCCCGCGTCGATGACCCCGTCGCCGTTGCCGCTCGTCGTGACGGTGGAATCGTCGGCCACCGTCACCCCCGCAAAGCTCACATACGCGCCGGCGCCCGCGCTCACGGGGATGGCACCGATGTGCAGCGCGCGATTGGGCGCCGTTGCGACGACGGTTACACTGCCGGGTGACTCGGCGGTCATCGACAGGGTGACCGAGCCGGCGGCGTTCGTGTAGCCGACCTCGTAGTCTTCGACGCCCTTGGACAGGCACACGCGCGCGTTCGCGACCGGCCCGGACCCGTCGCTGACCGTCACGGTTATCGGCGTCGTTCCCAGCCCCACGGCGGCCGGATATGCGACGTCGAGCGGCTCGACCGGGCGGGTCCACAGCGGCATTTCAGGATCGGCCAGGATCGTGTAGATGTAGTGCGTCCACAGTTCCCCGTTGTCGCCGGTCATCGCCACCGGTGTGCGCGCCTCCCGGGACCGGGCGAAGGCTTCTCCTATGTTCGTAACCCCCTGGTTGAAGACGAGGTGGTAGTAGTCGTTCATGTACGGCTGCGAGAGAAGCGGATACGCGCTTTCGTTCGCGCCGACCACGGATACGGCTCCGCCGTTGGGGTTGAGGAGGTAGTGCTCCCCGAGACTGAAGTACGTGAACGCAACACCGGTACAATTGAGGAAATACAGGTTGCAGTAGCGATCCGGATTGACCAGCGCGTCCGCGTCCGCGTTGACGATGTTCCCCGTTCCCACCGACATGTTGAACCGGAAACCGTGTCCGGTGTGGTTCACGTGGTCATAGCCCGCCTCGATGGAGTCGATGGCGGCTGCCGCGGTCTCCGGCAGGCTTCCCGGATATGGCGGGTAGTTCTCGTACATCCGCGTGAGTGTCAGCGATGGATCCGTGAACGCCAGCAGCTTCAGGAACTCCGCGATCGCGGCGCCGTCCTGCGTCACGGCCTGACCGAGGGTCCAGTCGACGGGGAAGAGGACCTCGGCGAGCAGCAGGACCTTCCCGGTGTACGAGCGGTTCACGGGCGTCTCGTAGGAAATCACCTTCGAGACGAGCGTCCTGGCGGTCACGGAACTCACCGCGGGAAGACGGCCGACGAAGACCTCCTGATAGAGGTCGGTCTGGTCGGCGGCCCCGCCCTCGCCGAACAGCGCGTCGTGGTCCGCGTTCCAGTCGCCATCGAGGCATCCGTAGTACATGTCGACCGGAAGGTCCTTCCTGCCGAAGAAGATCGACGCGCCAAGGCGCGCCGGCACCTGTTCGGAGTCTCCGCCCAGGAGGAGGTACTGGATTCCCCAGTACTGGTAGGCGGCGATGACGAACGTGCGGATCGTCTCCGCCAGGTCCGAACCGTTCCGGTAGTTTGCCTCGATCCACTCCGTCGTCCGTACCACGGTGGGGATCCCCTTCGCGGTCTTCCAGTCCGCCAGAATCTGAAACTCGTCGGCGAGTGAATCGTTGGTGACGATCACGTAGTCGACCGCGCTCCCCTCGAGGGACGGAAATGACGTGGGTTGAAATCCGCCGCGTTTCTTCGCGACGCTGGTCGTCGCGAATGCGTAGGACGAGACATCCGCGGGGTTGTCCACCAGCCCGGCGATCCTGTCGCGCACCTTCTCCGCCAATCCGTCGCGCTGGCGAAGGCGAGAAACGACCCGGACGGGCGGCTCACCGAAGTCCGTCCTGACATTGAGCGTCATGCGCTCGCTGACCGTGATGGCCGCGCCTTCGATGCGGACAGGGTAGAGCGCGAAACTCGCCACGGCGTGGCCGTGCAGATACCCCGTGCCAAGGAAGACCGCGCGCGTCGACGGGTAGGCATCGACGTCCCACGCGGTGATCGCGGGTCCGTTCCCGCGCGATCCATCGGTCGCGGTTGCCTCCGGCAGCACCGCGGGACGCACCCCGCGCGCGACCTCGACCGGTTCTCCGGCCACGCACGTGAAATCCGTCACCGTCGAGCCCTGCGGCAGCAGGAGACTCACGATGCGGTACGGCAAGACCGGAAGACCGGGGTCGGTGGTCGCCACGAAGCGCGGGTCACCGACGGCGATGCGGTCCCCCGCCGCGCCGCGCACGACATCGACGTCCGCCGCGGAGAGTTCGAGCGTAAAGGTGAGATCCGCCCTCGCGGGCGGTGCGAGCAACGCGCCCAGGCCGGCGAAGGCCAGGGCGGTAATCACGAATACCGATGGACGTGAGCAAAGCGGGCAGAAGTTCACGAGCCCTCCGACGTTGCTGACCCAATGTCGCGCGCGAAGCGCGTCGATGTCACCGGGCGGCTCCATGCATCGAGCCGGCACCGGGGGAGCGTTGCCCTTGTAGAAAACCGTCTGCGGTGGAACGACGGCCCGCGAGGGGGCTGCGACCGTCGATTTTCCGGCCGTTTCCGGCCGACCCCTGACACACCACCGTGGGAAGTAGATTATACCAGCAGCCGGTCCGCGGCGTCAATGCGGGGCGGAGCGGTGCGTCGCGGAGAAAGTGCCTTCAGACGCCTGCGGGTTCCGCGGTGCGCGCGATCGTGACCCGGAATTCCCCGTCCTCCCACGAGACCCGGACCGTGTCCCCATCGGCGGCCTCGCCGGTCAGGATCGCCCGGGCGATCGCGCCTTCGAGCTCGCGCTGGACGAGGCGCCGCAGCGGGCGCGCGCCGAACACCGGGTCGTGGCCACGGCGGCCCAGTTCGCGCACGGCCTCGTCGGTCGCGTCGAGCCGCAGCCCCCGCTCGCGGAGCTTCCCTTCGAGGATCCGCAGCTGGATGCGCGCGATCGCCTCCATCTCGGATTCTCCGAGGGGATGAAACACGATCACGTCGTCGATGCGGTTGAGGAACTCGGGCTTGAACGCGCGGCGCATGGCGTGCATCACCGCGTCGCGCATCTCGTCCATGTCGCGGTACTGCTCCTGCGAGGTCCCCAGGTTCGAGGTCATTATCACGATCGTGTTGGAGAAGTCGACGGTGCGTCCGTGTCCGTCGGTCAGTCGTCCGTCATCGAGAATCTGGAGCAGGATGTTGAACACGTCGGGGTGCGCCTTCTCGATTTCATCCAGCAGGACG
>CAZPUV010000067.1:0-6077 GCA_964589805.1 uncultured bacterium
CCACCCGCCGGCGGCGCACCCGCGCCGCCAACGCGCTTCCGTCTCCCCTGACTCCGGAAGCACTCGCCTCGCGCGAACATCTCGTTGCCGAGACCCGGGCGTACTTTTCGCTGCTGACGCGCCCCATCATCGAGAGCCGCACGCCGCAGACGGGTGGTCTCGATTTTGTCAACGGCTACACGCGCATGGTCGACACCATCGTGGGGCTCCTGTTCCAGCGGGCCGCGGAGGAGAACGACCTGACGGTGGATGAAACCGACGTCGCCGTGGTCGCGCTGGGCGGCTACGGGCGCGCCGAGCTGGCCCCGTACTCCGACGTCGACATTCTCATCACGTGCGGCCGCAAGACAGCGGCGGTCGAGGCCGTCGCCGCATCGTTCATCCGGCTCATGTGGGACTGTGGCTTCGAGCTCGGGCACGCGGTGGAGTCCGTGGTGGAAGCAGACACGGCACTCACGCGCGATATGGACACCAAGACGGCACTCATAGAGAGCCGCTGGGTGTGCGGATCGCGACGGGTGGCACGAGCACTGCAAAAGAAGATCAGCAGGGTACGCCGAAACGAACGCGAAGAATTCCTCCGGCGGAAGATCACAGACGCGATCGAGCGGCACGAGAAGTTCGGGCACAGCTTCCAGCTGATAGAACCCAACGTCAAGTCGAGCCCGGGCGGGTTGCGTGACTACCAGACGCTCGTGTGGCTGGGGTCGGTGGGCCGCAGCGTGCACGGCCTGAAAGCGCTCGCGCAGAAGGGGCTCCTGTTGCGCGGCGAGCGCCGCGAGCTGGAGGCGGCGTACGACTTCATCGTACGAACGCGGGTGGAACTCCATCTCACGACGAAGTCCAAGCAGGACTCGCTGACGGTCGCGGCCCAGCAGGAACTCGCGAGCGCCCTCGGATACCGGGACCGCGGCGATCATCTGGCGGTCGAGTTCTTCATGCGCGAGTATTACCGGCACTCGCGCGCGATCTACCGGATCACAGCGGACTGCCTTCTCGCCCTCGATCACGGTGAAGACGTGGGTGTGTTGACCGGGAAGAAGCGGCTCACGCGCGACGGATCGCGCCTGAACGTCGCGCTCCGGATTCCATCGCTGCGCAAGAATCCACTGCGCGTTTTTGAAAAGCAGAAGTCGGGCGGTCAGAAACTCGAACGTGCACTTCGCCGCCGTCTCGAGCACGTGCTCGACGAGGAACTTGGTGGCGCCGACGTCGCGAAGCGCATGCGCCTGGCGTTTCCAAGACTGCTCGACGACGACCGCAACGTGGTGCTCGTCGTCCGCTCGTTGCACGAAACGCGCTTCCTCATGAAGATCATCCCGGAGTACGACCAGCTCACGTGTCTCAAGCGGTACGATCTGTATCATCACTACACCGTGGACGAGCACAGCTTCAAGGTGCTCGAGAACCTGGTGGCGCTGGGAAAGGTGGACCGGAACACCGCCGACTTCCTCGTGCGCCTCTATTCGGAACTGCCGCAGAAGCGGATCCTGTTCCTCGCGGCACTCCTGCACGACATCGGCAAGATCGAGGGACACGACCACGCGGCCAGAGGTGCGGTGCTGTCGCGTGCAATCCTCGAGCGCATGGGTCTCAGCAAGGAGGAAATCGAGCTGGTGTGCTTCCTGATCGAGCAGCATCTCGTGATGTCGCACTTCAGCCAGCGTCGCGATCCCACCGACATGGGCACCATCACGGCGTTTTGCGACCGCGTGGGGAGCCGCACCCGCCTAAAGTACCTGTGTCTCCTGACCTACGCGGACTACCGTGCCACGTCGCCGCTGGTGTGGAACGACTGGAAGCGCACGCTCCTGTGGGAGCTCTACGCGCGCGCCTACGACTTCATGGCACGGCGCGAGAAGGCGCCGGAGGAGGTGTACCGCCAGCACAAGGAGAAGCTGCTCGCTGCATTCGATGAGGGGGTGGAGCGCCGGCGCGCCCTTGCGCACCTCGACCTCCTGCCCGGCGGCTACCTGCTCACGATGACGGCGGACATGGTGCGCGACCACATGCGTATGATCGAGCGCCTGGATGGCGAACCGTTCCTCGTGAGCCATTGCCTCGCGGGGTCGGCGCACGAGATCACGTTCTGCACGAACGACAAGCCGTACCGGCTCTCCGAACTGTGCGGCGTTCTGGCAATCAACGACTTCACGATTCTCAACGCTTTCGCATTCACGCGCAAGGACGGCAAGGTAATCGATGTCTTCGTGGTGGAGCCGATCGACCACGACGGCGTACTTCCCCAGGAAGAAATGCTCCGGCGCTTCGAACACATCCGCGCCGACCTGGCCGGAATCTTCAGAGGGACGCTGGACCTCACGACCGCGACGAACGATCACGCCAGGCGCTGGCGGCGTCTTACCAAACCCGGCATTCCGGTGGAGACGCGCGTGCAGTTCGAGAACGATATTTCCGAGGACTACACGATCATTGATGTCTTCGCTCAGGACCGTCCGGGGCTTCTTTACACGATAACGCGCACGCTTTCCGAGTTGGGACTCTCGATAGCGCGCGCGCGAATCTCGACCGAGGCAACGCGGGCCATCGATTCATTCTACGTGCGTGACGGGGAAGGGCAGAAGATCAGGAACGCGGACCGGCTGCGCGAGGTTCGCCACCAACTGGGAGATCAGATAGCCGGCGGCAGGATCCTCGCGTAGCAGTCGCGGACGGCGGTCTTCGCCTCTTGCAAGGCTTCCAGTGACCATCCCGTGCCGAGGGAGTCGCCCATGCGCCTCAGGTGGTTTTCGAGCAGGGCAGCCTTCCCTTCGCTCCCCGGGTGCGTCTGTTCCTGCAGCTCCATCAGGTGTTCGACGAGGAAGAACAGGTCCACCGCGCTGCGGAGCGTCGTGCCCTCGCTCGCCGACAGGAAGCCCGTGTCCACCAGAGCGTCGATCCGATCGCGCGTCGTCATGGTGAAGTAGTCCATGCGGTCCGTGCACGTCGCCGCCATTCCGACCGCGAGAACATACTCGATGTCGTAGCGGCCGCCGGCCGACCGCTTGGTGTCCCAGTCGGTGAATTGCTTCGGTGCCAGACCCTCCACGCGCCGGCGCATCTCCGCAAGCGATGCGATCTCTTCCGTCGTGAACGGCCGTGCGACGAACGCGCGCAGCCTTCCCAGGAAATCGCGCCGGACCTTCTCGCCTCCCCACCAGGGCGTGCACTTGGCAAACGCCACCCGTTCCCAGAGCGACGCGCGGGTCTTGAGGTATTCGTCATAGAAGGAAAGGTCTTGAACGAGCGGGGAACTCGCCCCCTCCGCGCGCAGCCGGAAATCCAGCTTCAGGATGCGGCCGTCGGTGAACCATCGGTTTACAACCTGGACGCGCTGCATGAGATCGGGGAGGTCCACCGCGTCCGCCACCACGAGCAGATCGAGATCGCTGGTGATGCGCGGCTCGCCGACGCCGTACGACCCCATGGCGAATACCGCCACGCGCTCCTTCTCCGGAACCACTTCGTCGAACGCGGCCGCAAGGTGCACGCGCGCAGCATTCGCGCGCGCCTTCTCCCCGGCGATGCCGTGCGGCCCGGGCTCGAAACCCCTCCCGAATGCCTCCGCGAACGCGTGCAGGCGCAGTCGTTCGAACCACAGCCGCTGCCGCTCCTGCCGCTCCTGCGACCGGGCCGGTGTGCGGGCGAACGCGTCGCGGGCCGAGAAGCGGTCCCATTCGGCGACCTCCGCGAGCATCTCATCGATCACTTCGCCGGTGGAGCCGCCCTCTCCGAGCAGCGCGTCGAGAAGACCGATCTGGGCGCACAGTTCGCGCGTGAGGAGCGACGACATCCCCGCGATTCCAACGACGAGCTTCCGCGCGGTGGTTGAGCCTGCGAGCAGGCGGTAGAACGCGGATTCGCTCTTTTCGGCGGCCGCGATCTGTGCCACGCGCACGAGGGTCGTGTCGGGGTCACTGCCGAACGCAACGTCCTCGAGCAGGTAGGGGAGCAGATTCTCGAATTCCTCGCGCGCGCGCCGGTCGAGCAGGCGCGGAAATGACCCGTAAGCCATTCCGTGCAGCGTGCGCATCGCGCGCGGCACGTCACGTATCCCAACCTGGCGCAGAATGCTCACCGCGCGCTCGCTGTCCTCGGGGAGCTTCAGGAGCACGGAATGCGGGTGCAACGACTCACCCGCGAAGAAGGCATCCGCGAACGCACGCACGTTGTTCAGATGCTTCGACAGCGTGTCCACGAAACTCGCGGTCGTGAACGATCCCAGCGGACCGTGGGACACGCGACGCGCGAGGAGCGCGATTTCCTCGTCTGAGTCGGGGAGTGTGTGCGTCTGGATCTGGTGCATCATCTGGAGACGATGCTCGACGAGCCGGAAGAATCGATATCCAGCGGCGAGGTTGTCCGCGTCCCATTCCTTGAGGAGTTTCAGGCGTCGGAGTTGCGACAGCGCCTCCAGCGTTCCCGGCGTGCGCAGCTCGCGGTGCCGCGGCGCGTGCATGATCTGGCTCGCCTGGACCACGAACTCGATGTCACGAATCCCGCCGGCCATGAGCTTGATGTTGTGGCCACGCTGGTCGGGACGCAGGTTCTCCTTGATCTGATCGCGCATCGCACCCACGGCTTCGAGCGGGGAGTAGGGAAGCGCGTTGCTGTAGATCAGCTTGCCGATCGAGTCGAGAAGCCGCTCGCCCAGCGCGAGGTCGCCCGCGATCGCGCGCGCCTTCATCAGGGCTTGGAACTCCCATGGTCGGCCGCGGTTCTCGTAGTAGATGAGCAGCGCGGGGTCCGTGTTCACGAGCGGGCCCGCCTTGCCGTCAGGACGCAGACGCAGGTCGACGCGGTAGAGGTATCCCTCCTCGGTCAGCGCGGACATGGCATCGGTAAAACGCCGGGCGACCCGCGTGTAGAAGTGCATCGTCTCGTCGTTGCACTCCTCGCAGGCGAAGATCAGATCGATGTCGCTGCTGTAGTTGAGTTCGCGCCCGCCCAGTTTCCCCATCGCGATCACGGCAAGACCCCGTGGCTGTGCATCGTCACCCAGTTCGTCGAAGACCACGTCGAGCACGGTCTCGGCAACTGCGTCCGCGAGATCGCTCAGGCGCCGGGTCACTTCTTCCACCGGTGCGCCGCTCACCATGTCCAGCACGCCGATCTTGAGCAGGGCCTGGCGATGGGCGCGGCGCACGGCGTTGAGCTTGCCCTCGACGCTTCGGAAGGACTCGACCTCGCGCGCAAGCCACGCGCCGAAACTTTCAACATCGTCGGGCGAGTCCCACGTGGATTGTTCCATGAGCCAGTACACGAAACCCGGTTGGCGGACGAGAATGTCCGCGAGATGCTGACTCGCACCAAACACGGTGGTGACGAGGTTGAGCACCGGGGGGGCGGCGAGCATGGTGCGCAGAAACACCGACGCGCTGCCCGCGCTTTCCAGATAGCGCTCGAGGTTGACGACGGTGGCGTCCGGGGAGGCGCTGCGCAGGCACGCCTCCGCGATCCGGACGACCTCTTCGTCGGTGAGATCGGCGGCGAGCATCCGCTCGCACGCGCGGCGGAAGCTGGTCGCGGTCGGGCCGGATGTGCCGAAGCCGCAATCCGCGAGCCGGGCCTCGAGGGAAAGGTCGCGCGCGGGCGGCTCGTCGGTGGGTGCGTCCACGAGCGAGCGCATCATGGCTTCGTGGACGTCCCCCACGATGGCGCGCAGCTTCTGCTCAACGTGTTCGGACATGGTGGTGGGAGGGCGGTATACGCGGCGAACATATCACTTGCGTAAGCCCTTGCACCACACTAAACTAGGCTCCGGGTCCGCGGCCTCTCGTCGTGCCTGCGCGGAAGTGCCGAACACCCCGTCAGTGATATGAAGAAAATCGAAGCGTTCATCAAGCCGTTCAAACTCGACGACGTGAAGTCCGCTCTCATGGAGATCGGCATCAAGGGGCTCACCGTCTCCGAGGTCAAGGGATTCGGGCGACAGAAGGGCCACACCGAACTCTACCGCGGCAGTGAGTACCGCGTGGACTTCCTTCCCAAGAGCAAACTGGAGCTGTTCGTCACGGACGACGAGGTGGACAACGTGGTCGAAACCATCGTGCGGGTCGCGCGCACAGGATCGATCG
>CAZPUV010000067.1:6087-10833 GCA_964589805.1 uncultured bacterium
AGATCTTCGTTCTCCCCGTCGAGGACGCCGTGCGCATCCGCACCGGAGAGAGCGGCGAAGGCGTCCTCTAGAGTTTGCTTCCCCTGAATCGATCATGATTGTGCTGGGCATCGAAACGTCGTGCGACGACACGTCTCTCGCGATCTATTCGCGAGAGCGCGGTCTGCTCGGAAACCTCACCGCGAGCCAGGTGATCCACGAAGAGTATGGCGGCGTGGTCCCGGAGATCGCGTCGCGCCAGCACATGCGCGCGTTGCTGCCGGTTTACGACGCATTGCTCGGCAAGACCGGACTGAACGGCCGCGATCTGGACGGAGTAGGCGTCAGCAACGGCCCGGGGCTCGTGGGATCGCTGCTGGTAGGTGTGGGTTTCGCCAAGTCGCTTGCACTCGGCCTGGGCATCCCCGTGGTGGGAGTCCATCACATCGAAGCGCATGTCCTGTCCAACGAACTTGCGGGTGAGGCGCTTCGTTATCCCTGTCTCGTGCTCGTCGTCTCGGGCGGACACACGTCGCTCTACTTCGTCGAGCGCATGGGGCGCTACGAACTGGTGGGAAACACGCGGGACGACGCCGCGGGCGAGGCATTCGACAAGATCGCGAAGCTGCTCGGACTCGGGTTCCCCGGCGGGCCCGTGGTGCAGAAGGCCGCGGAGACGGGCGATCCACGGGCGATCGACTTTCCGCGTGCGATGCGCGACCGCGGTGGTTTCGACTTCTCGTTCTCCGGGCTCAAGACATCGGTGCGCCAGTTCGTCGAAGCGCGCACGTCGCTTTCCGAGCGCGACGTCGCCGACATCGCGGCGTCGGCTCAGGCGGCCATCGTGGACGCGCTTGTGGAACGGACAATCGCGTGCGCTCGCGCGTATCACGTGGGCGACGTGTATCTCGCAGGCGGTGTTGCCGCCAACCGGCCGCTGCGCGCGGCCATGCAGGCGGCGTGTGAGGCCGAAGGCATCGTCTATCATGCTCCACTCATCCAGTTCTGCACCGACAATGGCGCCATGGTGGCCCGCACCGCGGAGCTGCAACTCTCGACCGGCCGTGACGACGGTGCCTCCCTGGACGTGTTCACCCGCGGCGCGATAGCTTCCTGGACCTGAACGAGCCATTTCCCTTGATTCCGGCGGCGCGTGCGCCGTCGGGCATCGCTTCCCTCCCTTCCGCATAGTTCCCCGCGGCGGCGCGTGATGCCGCATCGTTTCTTCCGATGTTCCCCGGCGCGGTTCGTGCAAACGAAACGTGGAATTCCGCACCCGGACGCTCCGCGTCGCGTGGAGACCCTTGGCATGCTCCTTGCCCGGAAGAAGCTCGTTAAGTGTCACAGTGAGTTCACGTTCGAGGCGATATGCACGTTCCCGACAACTCGAGTTACCGCATCCTCGTCGCCGACGATGAGCCGCACATCCGGCAGATCCTCCGCTTCACACTCGAGCGGGCGGGTTACCAGGTGTTCCTCGCGGCGGACGGCGAAGAAGCGCTCGCCCGCGCGGTCGAAGTAAAACCGAGCCTCGTGCTGCTCGACGTGATGATGCCCAAGATAGACGGCTATGAGGTTTGTCGCAAAATGCGACAGGATTTTACGCTGAACCAGATTCCCGTCATCATGCTCTCGGCCCGCGGGGACCAGAGCGACCGCGTAGCCGGACTCGAAGGCGGCGCAAACGACTACCTCGTCAAGCCGTACTCGAACGAAGAGCTGCTCCTGCGCGTCCGCAACGTGCTGGAATGGAACATCCGGCAAAAAGAGGCCAATCCCCTCACCGGCTTCCCCGGCAACACAGCCATCGAGCGGGAAATGATTGCCCGCGTCGCCGCCAGGGAACCCTTCGCCTTTCTCTACATCGACATCGATAACTTCAAGGGTTTCAACGACTACTACGGTTACCAGAAGGGCGACGAGATCATCGAATTCATGGCCGAGATCCTGCGCCGAACGGTCCAGAAACTCGGCGGCGCGGACGACTTCGTGGGCCACATCGGCGGCGACGACTTCGTCATGGTCGTCGCACCTTCACGCGCGGAGATCATGGCGCAGTACGTCGTGGACGAGTTCGACAAGGGAGGAATGACGCTGCTGAACTCCGAGGACGTCAAGCGCGGGTATCTGGAAATCCGAGATCGACAGGGCATGCTCAAGCGCGTGCCGGTGATGGCCGTGACAATCGCGGTGGTAAAGAGCACCGACAATCAGATCGAACACTTCGCCGAAGTCAACGATATCGCATCGAGCCTGAAGGAATACGGGAAACGGATCGAGGGCAGCGTGGTCGTCAAGGAACGGCGGCACGACATCCCCCTGCACATGCAGCGGACCAAGTCCAAGGAATAGGGTGGGCGCAATGGACATTCGCACAGCGGACGACAAGGCGGCGACAATCGAGGCTTTGCTCAACGAGGCCAGGATCGAAGCCAACGCGCTTCGGTTACGCGTGGAACGCTACCGCCGCGTCATTGCGTCCACCCGCCTGATCATGGGCCACGAACTGAAGAAGCCCGCCACCGCGATCTGCGGATATCTCGATCTCGCCCGCGAGGACGTGATCGCAGCCGGGCTGACGGAAGCGCTGAAGTACATCGACAAGGCGCGCGCGGAGTGCGAGCTCCTCTCCGAACTGAACACTTTTTACCTGGATCTGCTCAAGGTGGACGGTGGAACGGGCGAACCGGCGGTCGACAAGGTGGACGTTGCCCGAGTGATCAAGGAAGCCATCGCGCAGCTCAAGCCCGAATTGCGCCCGGAGGCACGCGTCCAGGTCGGCGTCAAGGGGGCGATACCGCCGGCGACGATCAACCGGAATGCGCTCAAGCTCGTGATCCTGAATCTCCTGGAGAACGGGCTCAACTACTCGCCGGAAGACACCGTCGTGCGCCTCGACGTCGAAGTCTCCCGCGAGCAGCGCGGGATCTCCGAAGACGAGCTGCTCAGGATCTGTGTGACCGACGAGGGCAAGGGCATCCCTCAACAGGACATCAAGCGCATCTTCATGCCGTTCGTGCGTCTGGACGAGGGACTCATGGAAGGGTCCGGTCTGGGCCTGACGCTGGTACGCAGCCTGGTCGACATGTGTGGGGGAGACGTCTCAATTCGCAGCAAGCAGGGTAGTGGAACCACGGTCTATGTGACGCTCCCGCTTTCCGCCGGTGATCGGTGGGCGGGGGTGGTGCTGCCGTGAAGCAGAGTTCGGGCTGGACCGCAAGTTCCGGCGCGTTGGAGTCGAGTCCTTTGAGCATTCTGTATCTGCGTTTTGTCGAGCTCTTCGCGTTCTTCGGAATCGTGTTCGCCGCGCGTTTCCTCGGCGACTTCATCTATGCGACGGACATGCTGATCGGCCTGTTCCTCGCGGTGGCGATCCTTCAGTACGGGGGAGAGTGGTTGTGGGACCTGGTCGGAAACAGCCGGGGCTGGGACGGAAAGCGGAGACAGGTGGCGCTGCTCTGGTATTCCAGCTACGTCGATCTGGGCGCCGTAATAACGCTGATTCGTATCACCGGAACCGTCGAAAGCCCGTTTCTCTTCCTGCTAACGATTCCACTCTTCGTCGTGTGCAACATCTTCCCGTGGAAGGTGACGGCAAGTTACTTCGTTACCGCCTCGCTCGCCGCCATTGGAATCATGGGCTATCTGGAGATGAAGGGTGTCATCGAGCACATGACGGTGTATCGGGACGCGCCGGGCGTCTTCGAGAGCGGCCACTACGTTGCGGGTTCGTTGCTGGTGATGGGTGCGTTCGTGAGTCTGGTCATATTCCTGTCACACGCTTTCCAGGATCGGATGAACGTGTCGATGGAACGCCTGCGCAAGAAGCGCCAGGAGACCGAAACGCGCATGAATGAACTCACGCACCTCTATGACATAACAACCGGAATCAACGCGGCCATGTCGCTGGAAACGCTGCTCAAGATAGTGGCCAAGGAGGCGACGCTCCTGCTCGAACGGCCGTGGGCAAGCATCGTTCTGTTCAACCAGAAGCAGGAAATCACCCACTCGGTGTTCGTGGGCGTGAACCAGGGTCGCGAGGTCAGAATCGACAAACGGATGCGGCGCGGCGGGTTGAGCGAGTGGATATGGACGCACAACACGCCCATCGTGGTCGAAGACACCACCCGGGACAAACGAGCCAACTGCAGTGAGTTCCTCAACCACTTCAACATCCGCTCGCTGGTGGGATTCCCGCTCACCGCGGGAAGACAGGTGACGGGCGTCATCTATGCCGGTGACTTCGCCCCCAAGACCACTTCGGAACACCAGATGCGCCTGCTGACGACTCTGAGTCAGCAGCTTTCGAACGCGATCGAGAAAAGCCGGCTCTACGACTCGCTGGAACGGAAGATCCGGGAGACGGAGCGACAGCTGGAAACGCTCCAGAAGGCGAACATCCTCAAGTCGGACTTCGTTTCACACGTGTCGCACGAATTGCGCACGCCATTGACATCCATGAAGGCCTATGTCGAAACGCTCGTCAAGAATATCGACGACCCCGGTTTCATTCAGAAGAAGGAGTTCCTGGGCATCGTCAACAAGGAAACGAACCGGCTCATTCGTATCGTCAACGACGTGCTGGATATCTCGAAGATCGAATTCGGGCAGAGACCGGTAGCCCGCACCGCGGTCGACCTGCGGACCATCGTGGAAGAGGTCGTCTCGATGCTCAGCCCGACTCTGAATGAGCGGGACGTCACGGTCACACTGGAAATCTCGGATTCGCTGCCCCGCGTCGATGGCGATGGCGATCTGATCAAGCAG